>JBOFPL010000256.1:0-2221 GCA_051659885.1 Cellulosilyticaceae bacterium | reverse complement strand
TAAACCATCTAGCATACCAGCAGCTATTCCCATTACATTTTTGGTAGCAGCGCCTATTTCGTTTCCTATCATATCTTGTCCATAGTAAAAACGGATTAAATCGCTATTAAAGGCATCTACAATTTGTTTAGTCACTTCTATATTTTATGATTTACAGCATATAGCAGAGAGAGATAAATTCCAAGAAAAAAGTAGTGAGAGAGGGGCTATGATTTATTGATACCTCTGAAGCTTGGGGGAAAAGAAATTCATTCAATATACACTTAGATGTTTTTAGGCTTACTGTTTGAGGCATAGCCGAGTTTAAGCCGTTATCTAAGTGTATATTGAATAGAATTTCTCCCCAAGCGGAAGGTGTATCAATAAATCACAGCCCCTCTCTCACGGATTACTCCAATATCCTATCTATCTATCTCTTTACCTATTTGCTTTCCCCAACTAAACGAGTAATCTCCACAATAATCTTACAAACAGACTCCATATACTCCACAACAGCAAATTCAAATTTACCATGTGCATTATAAGATCCTGTAAATAAGTTTGGACAAGGAAGTCCCATGAAAGAAAGTCTAGAACCATCTGTACCACCTCTAATAGGTGAAACAATAGGTGTCATACCGATATTAGTCATAGCTTGTTTAGCTGTTTCCATAATCTCAGGATGTTCATCTACGATTTCTTGCATATTATAGTAGACGTCATTAAGTTGAATTTCTACTGTATTTGGCCCATAAAGCGCATTGATTTTTTCAGCAGTATCTAACATCATTGTTTTTCTACTTTCAAAGCTTGCACGGTCATGATCACGAATGATATAAGACATAGTTGTCTCTTCGATAGAACCCTGCATAGAATTAAGGTGATAGAATCCTTCAAAACCAGTTGTACATTCAGGTACTTCAGATTCTGGAAGAAGTGAGTGATACTTGTAAGCGATAGTCATACTATTTTTCATTTTATCTTTGGCATCACCAGGGTGAACGCTTACACCATTTACTTTTACTGTGATGTTGTTGGCATTGAAGTTAGAAGACTGGATTTCTGCTACAGCACCACCATCGATAGTATAAGCAAAATTTGCCCCAAATCTAGCGACATCAAAGTGATCTACACCGTGCCCGATTTCTTCATCAGGCGTAAAACCTACTTTAACAGTACCATGAGGAATTTCAGGATGAGCTAAAAGGTATTCAATAGCTGTTAAAATTTCAGCGATTCCTGCTTTATCATCTGCACCAAGTAATGTAGTACCATCTGTAGTAATCAGTGTTTTTCCAGTTACTTGTTCAAGGATAGGAAACTGTTTTGGTGAGAGGACAATGTTTTTTTCTTGATTTAAGACAATATCTTGTCCAGCATAATTTTCAACTATTTGTGGGTTTACACTTGTACCACTAAAATCTGGAGCAGTATCCATATGAGCAATGAATCCTACAGTAGGCACAGTTTGGCTGATATTACTTGGTAAAGTAGCCATGACATAACCAAATTCATCTACAGATACATCTTGTAGTCCAAGACGACGACACTCCTCAGCAAGAACATGAGCAAATTCAACTTGAGCTTGTGTACTTGGAAAAGTTGTTGAGGTAGGGTTAGCAGTTGTATCTACTTTTACATATTCTAAAAAACGTTGTACTAATTTTTCTTTCATGATGTTCACTCCTTATTAGTCATATAAAGTCAGTATAGCACACAAATTAAAAAAAGATAAAGGATACTGTCAAAATAAAAGACCTCTCATTTAGAGAGGCCATGATGATTCTATGGTTGTTGAGATATAATTTCTATCTACTGTAATGATACAGTAATAAGAGTCATTATGTGAACGAATAAGTGTATCAATTTGATGGGCAAGTTCTTTGTTAGAAGTTTTAAAATCTGGTGGAACAGTCACATCAAAGATAAGGTTAGTATGAGTAGTGCCTTGTACTGCCCTAAAGTCATGTATGGAAAGTGCAGAATCAATATTAGAAACTAATTCAGAAATTAAAGTATGAAGTGCACTGGCTACAATATCATCTGTAATAATAGGGTCTAAGTGAATAACCAGGTGAATACCTAATGTTTCAGTAAATTCTCTTTCTATATTATCAATTAAATCATGGCTTTTTAGAATGTCTTCATTAGCATCTACTTCTACATGCACAGAAGCAAAACAACGATCAGGTCCATAATTATGAACCACTAAATCATGAAAACCGAGTACACCTTCATAAGA
>JBOFPL010000255.1:0-2812 GCA_051659885.1 Cellulosilyticaceae bacterium | reverse complement strand
GATCCTAGGATGACAATCTCATGTAAGCTTCTGACTAATACAGTTTTTAAAATCTCAGCAGCTAGCTTGAACTCTAGCGCCATAGCCATAGCATTGGCAAATTGGTATTTGACAGAATAACGATCTTTCATAAAGAGGCTCTTGATATAGTGGTAAAAAGCCTTCATTGCTCCAATAAGGATGATAATAATTCCCATGAGTTCTAAGATATGAATAGGAAAAGGGAGAAACTTGATAAAAAATTCTTCTAACATAGTAATAACCTCCTATCTGATATAAGGATGGGTTAGATAGAAGAAAAATATGTATCTTATCTTTTATTATTAAGTTCATGCTCTTCTTTGATTTCCCAGTGGATGACCAAAGTAATAAGCATTCTAAGAATGATAATAGAACCTAGAATAACAATTTCATTGAGACTTCTAACGAGCACAGTTTTAAGAATTTCAGCAGCGAGTTTAAATTCAAGACCTGTAGCCATGGAGTTCGCAAAGTGATATTTAAAAGAAGAAGGAGTCTTGTTGAAGAATCCCAAAAGATACTGATAGAATGCTTGAAAAGCGCCTATAGTAATAATAATAATTCCCATGAATTCTAGGATGTGAATGATAATAGGTAAATACTCTACAATAAGATGTTCTAACATGTAAACCTCCATAAAATGAATTGATATGCTTATTTTACATTAAAAGGAAAAATCGATAAAGAAATAAGTGATTAATTTATCTGAAAAATAAGTTGACAAAAAGATAAAAAAATAATATTATTGTATTAAGTGATTAATACAGTAAAGAGGTGGTACAATGCCATGGGAGTTTGATACAACTAGACCTATTTATATGCAACTTGTAGAACGTATCAAGTTGATGATTGTAACAGGAGAACTACCAAGTGGAAGTAAGCTAAAGTCTGTAAGAGATCTAGCTGAAGAAGCTGGAGTTAACCCCAATACCATGCAAAGAGCATTAGCAGAACTCGAACGAGATGCATTAGTATACAGTCAAAGAACAGCAGGGAGATTTGTAACGGAAGATAAGGAATTATTAGCAGCTATGAGAGATCAGTTTGCAGAGGAAAAGGTGAAAGTGTTTATTGAGTCACTGATGCAGCTAGGTTATGAGCAAAATGAACTAATGAATCTGATACAACATTATTTGGAGGAGATGAAGTAATGCAACCAATATTAGAACTTACGAATGTAAGTAAAACATATGGCAACAAAGAGGCACTCAAAAATGTTAGCTTAAAGATAGAACCAGGAAAAGTAATTGGACTACTAGGTCCAAATGGTAGTGGTAAAAGTACCATGATTAAACTCATTAATGGCTTACTTCAACCTACAAGTGGTGAGATTGCGGTGGCGGGGCAAACAATCGGCATAGAGACTAAAAAGATTATTTCTTACTTACCAGAAAGAACGTATCTCAATGATTGGATGAAAGTCAAAGACCTCTTAGGATTTTTTGAAGACTTTTATCAAGACTTTGATAGAGCTAAAGCAAGTGAGATGCTTCAAGTGCTCAAAATAGATGAGGAAAGCAAGCTCAAGACACTTTCAAAAGGGACTAAAGAAAAAGTTCAACTGATTCTAGTGATGTCTAGAAAAGCAAAACTTTATATCCTAGATGAGCCAATAGGCGGAGTAGACCCAGCAGCTAGAGATTATATCCTAAATACTATCATCAAAAACTACTCAGAAGAGAGCTCGGTATTAATTGCAACTCACCTGATCCAAGAGGTAGAGAACATCTGTGATGATATCATCTTCTTAGGGTATGGAGAAGTGATGTTACAAGGTAATGTAGATGATATCAGAGCAGAAAAAGGTCAATCAATCGATGCATTATTTAGGGAGGTATTTAGATGTTAGGTAAACTGATAAAATATGAATTTAAGGCAACGAGCAGGACTTTTCTTCCTCTTTATGGAGCTATTTTGATAGTAGCTTTAGTTCAGAGATTTTTGGGAAGAAATAGTCAAGGATTATTTGAAGAGTTAAATAGAATAGGTGATTTCACAACCATCGCTTTAGTTGCATTATTTATAGCATTGGGTGTAGTGACTTTGGTAGTAACGATTCAACGTTTCCAAAAGAACTTATTATCTGATGAAGGCTATCTAATGTTTACGTTACCTGTTAAGACAAGAAGTTTAATTGCTTCAAAAATGATCGTGGCGGTAGTGTGGGTTATTTTAAGTGGAGTAGTTGGGATTACAACATTTTTAATACTTTTTATGTACAAAGGATTTTTTACAGAGTTTTCATTAGTATTATCAGATCTTATGACACATATTAAGATGATCTTAAGTAATGAAGCAGGCCGAACAGGGATTGCGATTACCATTCAATTTATGATTGCAGGATTTTTAAGTTACATTCAGTTTGTGGTAGTGATTTACTTATCTTTAGCTATAGGACAGTTTCCTAAATTCCAAAAGCATCGTAGTGTAGCATCATTTATAGCATTTTTTGTAACTACGATGTTGGTAAATTGGGTAGTAGGGATGGTTATGTTCCAGATTTCTTATATTACATTAGAATTTAGTCCTAATATAAGCTTGCTTATAGGAAATATAATAGTTTTAGTTGTAATAGGAGCAATGTTTGAAGCTACTAATTATATCTTAAGTAAACATATTAATTTAGAATAAAACAAAGAGGAATCTATAGATTGAAGTGGTCCCCGCGTCAAGGACATTTATAAAAAAAGGCGTTACATTTTAAAATCAAGTCTTGTATCTTATCCTTGAGGAGAAGATACAGCAAAAATAGGCTATCATCGAATCTTTGAACTCGATGGTAGCTTATTTT
>JBOFPL010000254.1:0-8561 GCA_051659885.1 Cellulosilyticaceae bacterium | reverse complement strand
AAAATAAGTATTCAATATCTAAGCTAGGAAAAAATATTTCTTTAATCTGTTTGGCTTCATTAAAAGTAAAATCACTTTTGCCATTCATCTTAAAGGATACTGTAGCTTCTCTTACATTTAATGCCTGTGCAATATCTTTTGCCTTAATTGAATGCCTTCCCATCTCAGCTCTTAAATTCTTAAACATCTCTCAATCCTCCATTTCTATTTTGCGAAAGTGTTTTGCTTTATTGCGTTGCTGTCTTTCGCTATAACAACATGATAAGCTGGATTTTTGACATAGGAATGAGGCCTTTTCAAGCCTTTTATGAGGCTCTTTTGAAGTCAATATGATGCATCTGTGAGGCTTTAATGAACTATTTATGAATAAAGTATGAATGTGGGAAAATGGGTAAAAAAAATAGGCCTAAGCATAATGCCTGACCTATCTTTCCCTATCTTTTTCTCATTTTCGCAAGTGGGCTAAAATTTTGGTATCCTTGCCTAATATCCTCATCTGTTAAGTCTAAATAGGCCTTTTCAGTTACTTCTACACTACTGTGCCCAAGAATTTGACTTAATGTAAAGATATTTCCTCCATTCATTAAAAAGCGTTTTGCAAAATTATTTCTTAATGTATGTGGTGATACATTCTTTAACTCAATTCTATTACAATAGTTTCTGAAGTTTTTTTCATATACACAATTTTTAAAGTAATTCCCTTGTTGTGTGGTAAAAAGATACTCGCTATTAGTATAAATATCTTTATACTTTAACCACCTTTTAAGAAGTACATTCATTTCATTTGAAAAGTATACCATTCTATCCTTTTTACCCTTTGTATTTTGCGCTGGTAAGAATATTGATCTTTTATTTAAATCTATATCTTCTATCTTTATAAGTAGACACTCTGTAATACGCATTCCTGTATCCATAAGAATATTAGTAATTACAAAATCTCTATATTCCACATACTTTGATAGATCAAATACTCTTAGTAACATCCTAAATTGTGTATCATTCATAAAATCTCTTCTTTTTCTTGGGTTATGTGCTTCTTTTATTTTCATTGCAGGATTCTTTTTTATCAGTTGAAATTCTACACAATAACTTAGGAAAGCTCTAATATTTCTCAAATAATTATTTACTGTAGTTGTTGAAACACGCTTTCCTAAATCTGTTCTATTCTGAGGCTTATTTATATTCTTACTAAATTCCTCTGCCACTACTGTATACTTACCCCTATCTTTCACGTAGGTAAGATATTCAATAATTAATTTCTCATTTATTCCTTTAACATCTTCTATGCGATGTTTATCCTCACAGTATCTGGCAAATATTCTTAAAGACTGCTCATAAGATTTAATTGTTTTATCTGCCAATCCCTTAGTTCTACAATAAACTAGATAGTCTTCAATTTGATAGAAAAATTCATTAAACATGCAAAAACCCTCCTAATTTTTGATATACGATCTATCCAATAAATTAGAAGAGTTTATAGGTTTTATTTAAAGAAATTTATCGACTTTAACATCAAAAAATCGGCATTCAGTGCAACAAATACACTAAGATTGATTTTTCTGAAATTTTACATCCTAGTATTCCCAAGGCCTAGCTTACTTGCATTTCAAGACGAAGTCTATCAGCTATAAGTGCAATGAATTCAGAGTTTGTAGGCTTTCCTTTACCGTTATTTACCGTATAGCCAAATAACTTATCAATGGTATCCATTTTCCCACGACTCCAGGCCACTTCAATCGCATGACGAATAGCACGCTCTACACGGCTTGGTGTTGTGTTGTAGTTTTTGGCAATGTTAGGATAAAGTTGCTTTGTAATAGAATTAAGAATATCCATATCGTTAATTGCCATAATGATGGCATCTCTTAAATATTGATAACCTTTAATATGTGCTGGTATGCCTATCTCATGAATGACACTTGTTACTTCTGTTTCTAAACTATGTTGTGTAACCTTTGGCTTCATTCTAGGTTGTGCTTGTACAACTGAGTGACTAGTTTGTACTGGCTGAGAATATACAGTTGATGTCGTTCTAACAGGTGAATACATAGACTTAAGTTGTCTAATACGCATTGTTAAAGTATCCATATCAAAAGGTTTAACAATATAGTACTCTGCACCTAACGATAATGCTCTTTCTGTAATTTTATCTTGACCTACTGCTGATAACATGACTACTAGAGGTCTTTTAGGTAAATCAATTTGATTAATTCTTTCTAATACCCCGATCCCATCCAAATATGGCATAATAACATCTAATATTACTACATCTGGCTGCTTTTCTACGATAATGTCACAAGCTTCTAATCCGTTAGCCGCTACTCCAACTACTTCCATATCTGGTTGTTTACTTAAAAGCTCTCTCAATATATCACTAAAGTCTTTATTGTCATCCGCCAAAACGATTTGTATTTTTGAATCTAGCAATTTCTTTCCCCCCCAAAGTCTGTGGCATTTCATTACCAAAATATAGTTTTATTATACCGAATTTTAGGAATTAAATCAATGCCATTTTTTGTAAATTTTTATTTTTTAAATTTTTATACATCATTTTAATTATTATTAATCATATTTTCTATAAAAATCCCGTAACCTTTAGTAGGATCTTGCACAAATACATGAGTTATTGCACCTATTAATTTGCCATCTTGTATAATTGGACTACCACTCATTCCTTGTACTATACCATTAGTAATTTCTAATAGCGTCGGGTCTACAATTTTAACCACCATTCCCTTGGAAGGTTCTGCACTATATGCAGCTACTTTTTGTATATAAACCTCATATTCTCTAACTTCTTCACCTGTTAGATTCACTAAAATACTAGCTTTTCCTTCATGAACTTCATTCTGAAATCCTAAAGGTATTTTATTATGACAAATATATTTTTCTCCTCTTTCATTAATTATCCCATAAATACCTAATGAAGTATTTTTCTCTATTTTTCCTATAATATTTTGTTCTTTATATTGAATTACACCACTTATCTCTCCTGGTTCACCTTTTTCTCCTTTTGTAATCGCACTAATAGAGGCTGTGGTAATCTCACCTTCTCTTACAGGCATCAACTTTTTCATATCCACATCTGTAATCCCATGGCCTAAAGCACCAAAGCTCATATCTTCTGGATCAAAATAGGTAAGTGTTCCTATCCCTTGTGTACTATCTTTTACCCAGGCTCCTATCTTATATTCTTCATCTTTCTCACAATATACTGGAATAATTTCTAATTCTTTTTCTTTCCCATCACGAATAACTTCTAATTTTAAGGTTTTCTCTTTATTTTCTTGTATAATTTCTTTAAACTCTTCTTTTGATTCAGGTTTTTTCCCATTAACTACTTTAATAATATCTCCTTTATGAAGAATATTGCCACTAGGATTAATTAATTTATTATTGACTTCAAACTCTCCTGTCCCTAATACGCATATGCCATCTGAAGTCACTTTTACGCCAATAACCTCTCCACAAGGAATAACCTCTTTATACGGTATAGCTTCTACCTCCACTGTCTTAAGAGGAATACACCCAAATAATGATACATCCAAGTTACTCTTTCCTATATTATCCATTTTTAAATAAAACGGTTCATTTAATCTAATCTTAGCAGTATCATTTAGCTTATTTTTTTCATTTATTAATTCTAGTTCTTCTCCTGAGGCAATTTGTGCCTTCATAGGAATCTCGAAATTAAATTTATGTTCTTCGCCTACTATTAACTTAATCTCATTAGGTAAATAAAAATAAGATACTATAAAAGGACTACAGAAAGTAAAAATAGCTAAGATTGAAATACAACTAAGCAGTATTCTTTGATGTTTGTTTGTTCTCATACTGCCACATCCTGTCTCTACAATTTTTGTGTCATATTTTTAAGTTTTCCTATTTTGTATTCATTTATTCAATCACTCTTACGATTCCTATATGTATAATTTTGAAATAAAAAAAGAAAGCATCTTAGTCGATGCTTTCTTTATATTTATTTGCAGATTCTTTGATCTCCTTAGCACTTTGGAGGGTATTTTCTGTTACTAATCCTCCCATCAATCTACATAGCTCTTTATGAATTTCTACTTCTGTTAACTCACTTAATGAAGTCTTAGTGTGATTCTCTGTTACACTTTTTTCAATCAAATAATTCTTATCTCCCATAGCCGCAATTTGAGGCAAATGCGTAATACAAATAACCTGTCTCGACCTAGCTATTACTGCTAATTTTTCTCCTACTTTTTGAGCCGCTAGCCCACTAATTCCTGTATCAATCTCATCGAAGATAACAGTATCTATTGTATCCCCTAGCACAAGAACAGTTTTAATCGCTAACATAACCCTAGAGATTTCTCCACCTGAAGCAATCTTAGATAGAGGGTGTAAGTCTTCACCTAAGTTCGTGCGAATTAAAAACTCTACTTCATCACATCCTAGCTTATTAAATGTCCTACATGGATTAATACTTACTTTAAATGTAGCATATGGCATTTGTAAATCTTTAAGATGTCCATCAATTTTAATTGCAATATTCTCTGCAATTTGTTTTCTTTGAACAGTTAATGATGTAGCTAACTGAATGAGTTCTTTTTCTAATCCTTCTACTTGTTGTGCTAATTTTTCTTTATTTTCTTCGCTAGATACTAATTCTAGCAGTTCTTTTTCACATTCTTCTTTATAGCTTAGAATTTCATCAATAGAACTACCATATTTTTGTTTAAGCCTATAAATAACATCAAGTCTATTTTGAACTTCTATTAATAATTCAGGTGAATACTCAATATCATCTACATATCTTCTTATTTGATAAGAAACATCCTGTAATTGGGCCTCTATAGACAGAAGTTGTTCATAGAGCTCACCTAATTCTACACTAATACTACTTATATCCTGTAAACTCTGAGAGGCCCTCCCTACCAAAGAAGTAGCTCCACCGTCTCCTGAATGGCTTTCTAAAAAATCATAGCCCTTTTGACACTGCATAAGTATCTTCTCAGCATGTGATAGTACTTCATATTGTGCTTTTAAGTCTTCTTCTTCATTTTCCTTAAGTTTACACGAAGCGATTTCATTAATTTGAAATTCCAACATATCTTTTAGTTGTAGTTTTTTTCTATCATCTATTCCTACTTTTTCTAATTCTTGTTTAGCTAATTGCCACTTTTCATAAGTTCTTTTATAAGTTTCTTTTTTCTCTAGTAAAATTTCATCGCCAAAGCTATCTAACATCTGAATATGCGTGGCTACATCTAATAATGATTGTGGTTCATGTTGCCCATGCACATCAATAAGCAAAGAAGCGATTTCCTTTACTACCTGTCTTGTACTTGTTACACCATTTATTTTATAAACAGTTCTTCCTGACGCATATAAGGTACGCTCTAATTCTATGTGGTCATCTTCATAGGGAAATCCATTTTCCTCTATGTACTCTATTCCTGTCCCATTTGTATCCCTAAAAGTTAACTTCACATAGGCGCACTGTTGTCCTTTTCTAATAATTTGTTTAGATGTCCTGTTACCTATAGCAAACTGGATGGAATCTATTAACATAGATTTTCCAGCTCCAGTTTCTCCACTAAATATATTGAGGTTATCATGAAAGTTCAAAGTTACTTCATCTATTAGGGCTATATTTTTTACATGCAAACAAATAAGCATTCTTTTCCCCCCAGTCCTAAGAATTTAGTACTTCTTCAAACTTTTTAATAACGTCTTCCATTAATTCTTTTTCTCTGATTGCACAAAAAATAGTATCATCTCCTGCAAGCGTTCCCACTATCTCCTCACAACTAAAAGCATCAATAGCAGATGCTACTGCATTTCCCATACCTACTAAAGTTTTTATAACGAGTATATTTTGTGCAATATCCATTGATACAAATCCCGCTTTAAACACTCTAATTACCTTTTCTGAGACCTGATGCTCATAATTTGCTAGCGCTACATATTTTTGTCCATTATTTTTATTTGCTACTTTTGTTAATTTAAGTTCTCTAATATCTCTAGAAACCGTTGCTTGAGTAACTTTAAATCCTGCTGCTTCTAAGCTATCTGCTAAATCTTCTTGTGTTTCTATCTCATATTGTTGAATAAGACTTAAGATCTTAGATTGTCTTTGTTCTTTCATTCCCATTTCAAATTCGCCTTTCTACTATTTTTTTCCTTAGAATATCAAAAAAGTTTAGTTCTGAAAGTTTAATAAGTTTCGCTTTATAAGGTGACTTATCAATTTCTATAATATGGGCTGGTGTAATATTCATTTTTGTCTGTCCATCTGCTGTCAATTCCATTTGAGGATTATCATAATTATAGGTTCTTAGATTAATCTTATCCTCTCCAGCTACAATCATAGCCCTTGAATAAATAGTATGAGGACATACTGGCGTAATAATAATATTATCTGCATACGGTATTACAATAGGCCCCCCAGCAGATAAATTATAAGCTGTAGATCCCGTAGGCGTAGCAATAATAATTCCATCTGCTGGATAAACATCTAAAAGATGTTCATTCACTCTAATTTCAAACTCTGTAATTCTAGAGCCACTTCCCCTTGTGATATTTATATCATTGAGGGCATAGAAATAATGCTCTTGTCCTGTTGGTTCAACTACTCTCGCTCTAAGCATCATACGTTCTTCTATTTTAATTGGGCTATCTAACAACTTTTCTAATAAAACTTCTACATCTGAAGTTTCTACATCTGCTAAAAATCCTAATCTTCCTAGATTTATTCCAAGTATAGGAATATTATATGAAAATGATTTTTGGGCTACATCTAAAATAGTCCCATCTCCCCCTATAGCAATGATTGCTTCACATCCACTATAGATCTCCTGCTCCGTCCAAGAACTCGTTAAGTCTAGTTTAGAAGCAATATGAGCGGTCACATAAACATAAAATCCCTTATCTTGTAACCAACTTACTACTCTTTTTGTTGTCGTTAAATCAACGTCTTTGAGTAAATTAGGCATTACTCCTATCTTTCTCACTTCACTCACCTACTTCTATATACTTTGGTGGGATAAATCAACAGTTTGATCAATAACTTCTTCCATGTTTTCTAGGCTACTTTGAGTATTATCTTTCACTAAATAGATAAGATATTCAATATTCCCCTCTGGTCCTCTAATTGGAGAAAACTCTAAGCCTCTAATACTTAGGCCAATACTTGTAGCAAACTCCCAAATTGTTTGAATAACTTGTTTGTGAACTTTAGGATTTCTAACAACCCCATGTTTTTCTACTTGTTCTCTACCAGCTTCAAATTGTGGTTTAATGAGTGCTACTATCTCACCCTTTTCGCTAATTAAATTATACACAGATGGCAAAATTTTAGTCAATGAAATAAAAGATACATCTATCGAACTAAAATTAATTGGGTCTGGTACTTCATTTGTTGTTACATAGCGCATATTTGTCTTTTCCATACATACTACACGTTCATCTTGGCGTAAAGACCACGCTAACTGCCCATATCCTACATCAATTGCATACACTTTAGTTGCTCCATTTTGGAGCATACAATCTGTAAAGCCACCTGTAGAAGCTCCTACATCCATACATACTTTGTTCTCTAAAGTAATAGGGTAAGTTTCCATTGCTTTTTCTAACTTATACCCACCTCTACTTACATACTTCATTTTTTGACGTACTTCAATCTGTGCTTCTACTTTTACCTTTAGCCCTGGTTTATCTTCTTTTTGTCCATCTACATAGACAACACCTGCCATAATATAAGCTTTTGCTCTTTCTCTTGATTCGGCTAATCCTCTTTGTGCAATAAGTATATCTAGTCTTTCTTTATCTGCTGCCATTTATCTTCTCTCTTTCCCTATGTTGTTTAATATTGTGTCACAAATATCTTTTGTAGACATTTTTTCTTTAATCAATAAACTTTCTATATCTCCATGCTCTACAATACCTGTCTCATATCCAAAGTTGTGTATCTGAATAGCGTAATCTTGTAATTTTAAGTAGCTTGCTACACTTCTACCAAATCCACCAGCTAATACATGATCTTCTAATGTAAATACATACTCATATTTTCTTGCTAGCTCATCTAATCCGACTGTATCTAATGGCCATACTTTCATTGCTTCAATTACAGCAACTTCCACGCCTTTTTCAGCCAATGCTTCTCTAGCCCAAAGTGCATTTTCAACCATTTTTCCTGTAGCTAATAAAACAACTTTCCCTTCTCTATATAATGTATGATTACTCACATCACTATAATCCACTTGAAGGTCTGATTCTATCGTTGTATAGCCTCTTGGATATCTAATCGCAACTGGCCCATCTAACGTCAGTGCATAACGCATAGCTCCTTCCATTTCTTCTGGTGACTTAGGCGCTAATATAGTCATGTTAGGGATATTACTTAAATATGCAATATCAAATATTCCTTGATGTGTACTACCATCTTCCCCTACTAATCCTGCACGATCTATAGCAAATATAACCGGTAATTTCTGAAGTGCTACGTCATGTAAAATCTGATCATACGCACGTTGTAAAAACGAAGAATAGACTGCTACAACTGGTCTATATCCTTGCATTGCCAATCCTGC
>JBOFPL010000253.1:0-14603 GCA_051659885.1 Cellulosilyticaceae bacterium | reverse complement strand
CCAGGATCAAACTCTCAAATTAAAAGTTTGTCATCTGACATGTTTTGTACTCTTATAGTAAGTACTGACTTGTGAAGAACTATGTTCTTCTCAAGAATCAACTGGTTTTATGGTTACTATTTTATTTTCAATGTTCATTTGCTGTGTGTTTCAACAAGGATTATTATACCTTATCGCTTAACTTATGTCAAGCACCTTTTGTGCTTGTCCATTTTAATAAAATTAAAATGGCGGAGAAGGAGGGATTCGAACCCTCGCGCCGGTTACCCGACCTATACCCTTAGCAGGGGCACCTCTTCGGCCAACTTGAGTACTTCTCCGAATTAAATAATGTTATTTAGTTATCTTGTGTTGCGTTGTTACCGCTCCTTCAAGACAAAACCTATGATACCAGTTATTCCTTTATACGTCAACCCTTTTTCTAATATTTGTTTAAACTAATTTAAAAGCCTGATTTTTTCTTCTATTATATCCTAGTATTTGCAAGCTTATCCGCTATTTTATGTTCCATACATTTTTGCACTTTACTTTATCTATTTCAGTAAATAAGCTTCTAAATTCTATTTTTATGGGCACAAAAAAAGTACGTGTTTATCTAGCAGTTATAAACACGTACTTTCTTTTTTTTGAAAATACATCCCCTCATTACCCCTAATTCATGTTATTTGCACCTTTTTATATATAGTATATGTTTAGGTTTATAGAGTATAACTCTGAGAAATAATAATATTTTCTATTGTATGATACCATTTTTCTATTCAGTTTACAACATACACATTAGGGACTAAGGTAGGATTACAACAGCTTGTTTCCCCATCTGCTCCCAAGCTTCCTTGAAGTTCTTTCGATCTAACTTCCTATTAGGTTTACTATAGAGTGGATCATTTACATAAATGTAACTATCATTTGCTCCAGTAATAACGACAGCATGCATCCTTTTAGTTACTTTTACAATTTCTGTAGGGGTATGCCATAACTCAAACTCTGTATCAAGTAATGGTCTATATGTAGCATTTGTAATAATTAATACAGGGATTCCCCGTTCTACAAATTCCAACAGATCTTCAAACTCTACACCCGTAGCATCAATCACACGTGTTGAAAAGTATGTCTTTGCTAATTCTGCAATAGGCCCATGATATACACCATATCCATTCTTTCGTATATCGTACATATCACCAACAAATCCATCATAAGGATTTCCATAATAAATTTTGCCATCTGTTTTCTTACTATAAGGAGTAGGATCCTTTTTAATTTCTTTTGCTAGTCTCATTTTACTTATAGGCTGTCCGTAATACTCAAATAACATAGCTAATGAAGTTACCTCACAACCTCTCGGTAATTCTGGCAACTGCTTTATTAAAGGAACCTGTATTAAAGGATATCCTTGATTTTCTTTCTTATTATCCCATAACAGGGTTTTATCATTTTTGTAATGTACGTATTCATAGTTGTTTTTTCTTGCATACTTGATTGCACTATCATAGCTTTCAAAGTCGTGGATTGTATGTTCTGTAATAATCATAAATGGCTGCAATGATGAGTAAACCCAGTCACCTGTATGTGTATCTACTACAATTGACCGAGGCTTTTTATACGCTACTTTGATTGCTTCTTCTTCACTTTCATACTCATCAATTATTTTATGATTTTTCTTAATGTGATATCTCTTAGGTTCACTTTGAGATGCTATTTCCTGAGTAGATGTAAAAGTAGCGGGTATATATGGTTTGTTCATCATCCAACTACCATATACCCCGCCTACTAATAAGCTCATAGTTAGTACAACTAAGATAATGAGCCCTCTTTTAATCATATTATTCTACTACTTCATCTTCATCATTCATACTAGCTTCAGGTACCTTTGCAATACAAACTACTTGATTTCCTTCATCTAGGTTAATGAGTTTAACCCCTTGCGCATTACGCCCAATTGAAGAAATTTGTCCTACTTGAATACGAATGATTACACCTTGTGTGTTAATGATGAGTAGCTCATCTTCATCAGATACAGAAGTAATACCCACTACTTCACCTGTTTTTTCAGTAATTTTATAAGTCTTAAGACCTTTACCACCACGACGTTGTGCTCTAAACTCGTCAATTGGTGTACGTTTTCCTAGGCCGTTTTCTGTAACAATAAGAATTTGTTGCTCATCTTGTGGTACAGTTGCACCTATTACCTCATCCTCATCTCCTAGACGAATAGCTTTTACCCCTCTAGCAGTTCTACCCATAGGTCTTACATCTGAACCTTCAAACATGATCCCTTTACCTTGTCTTGTACAAACAAGGATACTATCTTGTTCTGTCGTTGGATATACCCCAATAAGTTCATCTTCTTCACCTAAAGATACAGCAATGAGACCACCTTTACGAATATTTTTGAAAGATTCCAGGCTTGTTTTCTTGATAATACCTTTCTTTGTAACCATTGTAAGGTATAGCTTCTCCCCTTGTTCTGTAACAGGGAATACCGCTGAAATCTTCTCATCTGGTTCAAGTTGAAGTAAGTTGACAATTGCCATACCTCTTGCTGTACGTCCACCTTCAGGTATACGATAAGCTTTGATCTGGTATGCCTTACCTTTATTTGTGAAGAACATAATATTACTCAAGTTACTTGTTACGAATAACTGATTAATAAAGTCTTCTTCTATTGTATTAACACCAATAATCCCTCTACCACCCCTATTTTGTTGCTTGTACGTATCAAGAGGTATACGCTTGATATAGCCTAAGTGTGTCATTGTAACAACCACTTTTTCTTCATCAATGAGGTCTTCGATGTCTAATTCATCATCATCGATAACAAGTTCTGTACGTCTAGGGTCATTGTATTTTGATCTGATCTCTAAGATCTCGTCTTTAATAACACCATAGAGTTTCACTTCATTATCTAAAATAGATCTATAATATGCAATTCGCTCCATGAGTTCTGCATATTCAGCATCTAACTTTTCACGCTCTAAACCTGTTAAAGCACGTAATCTCATATCTACAATTGCTTGGGCTTGGATTTCTGAAAGTTCAATTGCTTCCATAATCTTTTCTTTAGCTTCTTGTACTGTTTTAGATGAGCGAATTAAACTTGTAATAAGATCAATTTTATCTAAAGCTTTTCTAAGGCCTTCTACAATATGTGCTCTAGCCTCAGCTTTCCTAAGATCAAATTGTGTTCTTCTTGTTACAACATCTTTTTGATGCTTTAAATACTCTTCTAGCATTTGCTTAAGGTTGAGTACTTTTGGCTCATTGTTAACAAGTGCAAGCATATTAATACTAAATGTATCTTGAAGTTGTGTATATTTATACAACTGATTGAGTACAACACTTGGTGTTACATCTCTCCTAAGTTCAATAACAATACACATACCTGCTCTATCTGACTCATCACGAATATCAGTAATACCTTCAATTTTTTTGATCTTAACAAGTTCAGCAATCTTCTCAATTAAACGAGATTTGTTGACCATGTATGGAATCTCAGTAATTAAAATACGAGATTTTCCATTTGCCATGTCTTCAATTTCAGCTTTCGCCTTAACCTTTGCTTTACCTTTTCCTGTACGATATGCTTGATCAATTCCATATCTACCAGAAATAATTGCTCCTGTAGGGAAGTCTGGCGCCTTAATAATCGCCATAAGTTCCTCAAGATCTGTTTCTCTCGCTTCACCTTCCTCATTTTCACCTACATAATTATCAATGAGTTTGACAACGCCATCAATAACCTCTCCTAGGTTATGAGGTGGAATATTAGTTGCCATACCTACTGCAATACCTGATGATCCATTAACTAATAAGTTTGGAAATCTTGCAGGAAGTACTGTTGGCTCTTCTAATGATTCATCAAAGTTTGGTGTGAAATCAACAGTTTCTTTTTCTGTATCAAGGAGCATAGACATAGACATCTTGCTCATACGTGCCTCTGTATAACGCATCGCAGCGGCACTATCACCATCGATATTACCGAAGTTACCATGACCATCTACAAGAGGATATCTTGTAGAGAAGTCTTGGGCCATACGAACCATTGCATCATAAATTGCCGAGTCACCATGTGGATGGTACTTACCCATGGTATCCCCAACAATACGCGCTGATTTTCTATATTGTTTGTCTGGACCTAAGTTCAGTTCGCTCATTGAATAGAGAATACGTCTATGAACAGGTTTCAGACCGTCCCTTACATCTGGAAGCGCACGAGATACAATAACGCTCATCGCATAGTCAATATACGATGTCTTCATCTCTTTTTCTATATCTATCGTAATAATCTTATCATAGCCTTCTTGGTTTGTTGTATCCATTATTTTCTCTCCTTTCTCACTTTATTAAATATCTAAGTTTTTAACTTTAGCAGCATGTTCATGAATGAATTCACGTCTAGGCTCTACTTTATCTCCCATTAGTGCTGTAAAAATCTCATCTGCAGCAGCTGCATCGTCTATCTCAACTTTAACAAGTGTTCTTGTTTCAGGATCCATTGTTGTCTCCCAAAGCTGATCCGGGTTCATCTCCCCAAGACCTTTATAACGTTGCATACGTGAAATACCTGTTCTTCCGATCTCTTCTAAGATCTTCTCTAACTCTCTATCATCGTAAGCATAGTGCTTTTTCTTGTTTTTCTCTACAAGATAAAGAGGAGGTTGTGCAATAAATACATGACCTTTTTCAATAAGTTCTCTATAATATCTGTATAAGAATGTCAGTAGAAGTGTTCTAATATGAGCACCATCTACGTCGGCATCGGTCATGATAATGATTTTTCCATATCTAATCTTAGAAATATCAAAATCGTCACTAATACCTACACCAAAAGCAGTGATCATATTACGAATTTCTTCACTCTCTAACATTCTATCTATTCTTGCTTTTTCTACGTTTAGAATCTTACCCTTAAGTGGAAGGATTGCTTGTGTCTGACGAGATCTCGCACTCTTTGCTGAGCCTCCCGCAGAGTCCCCTTCGACAAGGTAGATTTCACATTTTGATGCATCTTTTTCTGAACAGTCTGCAAGCTTACCTGGTAAAGCAGTACTTTCTAAAACGCTTTTACGACGTGTTAATTCACGTGCTTTACGCGCCGCATCTCTTGCTCTAGCAGCCATCATACCTTTTTGAATAACTATTTTACCTACGTTAGGATTTTGCTCTAAGAAGTAAGTAAGTTGTTCACTAAAGATTGCTTCTACTGCCCCACGTGCTTCACTGTTACCCAGTTTTGTTTTCGTCTGACCTTCAAATTGAGGTTCTCCGATTTTGATGCTAATGATCGCAGTCATACCTTCTCTCACATCTTCACCACTAAGGTTTTTGTCCGCTTCTTTGAGTAATCCCATTTTACGGCCATAGTCATTGAGAGTCTTTGTAATTGCTGACCTAAATCCTGAAAGGTGTGTACCACCTTCTGTTGTATTAATATTATTAACAAAGCTAAATACATTCTCAACATAACTATCATTGTGCTGGAACGCAACCTCTACTGCAATACCATCTTTCTCACCTTCACAGTAAAATACTTCGTCATAGATTGGAGTTTTATGTTTGTTTAAGTGTGTGATAAATTCACTGATTCCACCTTCGTAATGGAATGTTTTATGAGGTTTTGATTCCTCTCTTAAATCTATAAGCTCAATTTTGAGCCCTTTTGTTAAAAACGCCGTTTCTTGTAATCTTTGCTTAAGAACACTAAATTCATAAACAGTATCTTCGAAAATTTCAGCATCAGGCTTGAAATGTACAAAAGTACCTGTCTTGTCAGTCTCACCGATTACTGTAAGTGGACTCACTACGTTACCTCGTTCAAATTTCTCTTCATGCACCTTGCCATCAGTATAAACTCTTACAACTAACCATTCTGAAAGGGCATTTACTACAGAGGCACCTACACCATGTAATCCTCCAGATACTTTGTATCCTCCGCCACCAAACTTACCACCTGCATGTAAGATAGTAAATACTACCTCAACAGCTGGAATTCCTTTTTGAGCATGAATTCCGACAGGAATACCACGACCATTATCTAGTACAGATATAGAATTATCTGGATGGATAGATACAACAATTGTATCACAAACCCCTGCTAATGCTTCGTCAACGGCATTGTCTACTATTTCATAAACAAGGTGGTGAAGACCTTTTGAAGAGGTACTCCCGATATACATCCCAGGTCTTTTTCGTACCGCCTGCAGCCCCTCTAATATTTGAATCTGATTTTCATTATACGTTGCTGCCATACAAGATCTCACTCCTTCATATTTTGAATAGGCATAATGACCCAAACTTTATTATACATCAAATGAATTTTTAAGGCAAACTTTGTCAACCTATGACACCACTCTTTACATTAAATAGTTTTCCAATTTTTTGGTCATTCCATACACTTTGTTCTACACCTGTGCAAGTTATTAATGTTTGGATGTCCTTAGTATAGTGGAATAAGTACTTTTGCCTATGATCATCCAGTTCCGATAACACGTCATCTAATAGTAAAATAGGGTTTTCCCCTAGATGTTTTTTCATAAGTACCAGCTCTGCAAGCTTCATAGAAAGAACAACTGTTCTTTGTTGTCCTTGAGAGCCAAATACTTTTACATCCATGCCATTGATGAGGAACTTAAGATCATCTCTATGTGGTCCAACCGATGTTGTTTGTGTCGCTAAATCCTTTTCTCTATAGCGTTCAAGTTTTGCTTCAATGTGCTCTGACTTAACGTTAGGTTCATAAATCACTTCTAATGTCTCATTTCCTCCAGATATATCTGTATGGATTTGTCTTGCAATTTCATTAAGCTCTTCAATAAACGCCGTTCTTTTATCAATGACTTCTTTCGCATACTGTATAAGCTGCATATCCCATACATCTAGCATTGAAGCATCTTTTGTTTTATAGAATTGTTTGAGTATGTTATTTCTTTGTTTGAGTACCTGATGATATTGTCTTAAAGAATAATAATACATTCTAT
This sequence comes from Cellulosilyticaceae bacterium, assembly GCA_051659885.1. Taxonomy (GTDB): domain Bacteria; phylum Bacillota; class Clostridia; order Lachnospirales; family Cellulosilyticaceae; genus JAVVPO01. The sequence goes on along the minus strand of JBOFPL010000253.1, from coordinate 7,629 downwards.
CAACTTGACAAAGTTCAATATCAATAAAGCGTCTACGCTCTTTAGGACTTTTCTTAATCAGTTGCAAATCTTCAGGAGAAAACATAACAACTGTAAGAATGCCAAACAATTCTCCAAGTTTACCTACTGGTAATTTATTGATTGCTACTGATTTTCCTTTGTTGGTAATATGAAAATCAATCACATCATCAAATGTACGTTTCTTTACACTTAAAGTAATATGTGCTGCCTCTTGATCCCATCTAATCACTTCTTTTTCTTGATGTGTACGGTGTGACCTTGCAGTTGCACATAAATAAATAGATTCAAGAATATTGGTCTTTCCTTGGGCGTTATCGCCTTTAAAAATGTTGATTCCTGAATCTAGTACCAGTTGTGTGTATTCATAGTTTCTGTACTGATTGAGCGTTAACTCTTTAATGTACATAAGCCGCCCCCTTATTTGATAGCAACTGTTTCTCCATCAAATTCAACTTTATCGCCACTTCTAATTTTTTTACCTCTTTGTGTACAGATATCGCCATTTACAAGTACAAGACCTTGTGCGATGAGCATCTTTGCTTCCCCACCACTTTGTACCATATCAGCATATTTCATAAGTTGGTCTAATTTAATAAATTCTGTTGAGATTGAGATTTCTTTCATGAGTGTAACTCTCCTTAGTTTTTATATATAGTTTTAAGCAAAAGCGCTCTAAGTATCTCAAAGGTGAAATACTAAGAGCGAATTAAGTATCAAAATATTTAGGCGTTTAATCTAATTGGCAAGATTAAGTATTTATAATGATTGCCTTCTAGTGGATGAATAATACATGGTGTCAGCGAAGAAATAAAATTAATACATACTTTATCTTCATCAATTGATTTAAGTGCTTCAATAAGATATTTAGGATTGAAAGCTATACTCAGTTCACTACCTTCCAATTCAATAGCAACTTCTTCACGCGCAGTACCTAGTTCTGCGTTAGATGTAATAATCATATTATCGCCATCAATTTGAATTTTTATAGGGTTCTTTTTACCTTCTCTTGAAATCAAAGCCGCTCTTTCAATACTCATGAGAAAATTACGACGATCGACCATAACTTTTGTCTCATAGTCCGAAGAAAATACTTGCTCGTACTTTAAGAATTCTCCTTCAAGAAGGCGTGAAACAACTTTACTATCTCCTAAATCAAATAAAATATGTTTATCTTCAAAGTAAAGTGTAACCTCTTCTCCCTCATCGCCTGAAAGAATTTTACTAATCTCACCAAGTGTCTTCCCCGGAACGACAACCTCTGCATGCCCATTCTCAATTGAGAGATCCATTTGTCTGTATGAGATTCTGTATCCATCAACCGATACCATATGGAAGTTACCATCTTTGATTTGCAACATTTCTCCAGTAAGGATCGGTCTTGATTCTTCTTGTGCAACAGAGAAGATTGTTTGTCTGATCATATCCTTAAGTTGTAACTGTGGTAAGTTATAACCTGTTGTTCTTTCAACCTGTGGAAGCTCAGGGAAATCATCGCCTGGTTGACCTGCAATCGTGAACTTTGACTTTTCACAGATGATGTTCGTCATTCTATTTTCAAGTATTGAAATTTCTACTGTGTCATTTGGCATTTTTCTGATAATTTCAGAAAAGATCTTTGCTTCTAGTGCAATAGATCCTTCAACTAATACTTCAGCTTCGATTGTACTTTCAATACCAAGTTCGAGATTATTTCCCACAAGTGTAATGTGATCGTCGTGTGCTCTAAGAAGAATACACTCTAGAATTGGCATTGTAGTTTTGGTTGAGCATGCTTTAAGTACAGTATTAATGCTATTGAGTAGCAATTCTTGTTTACAGTAAATATGCATTGTGGATAAAACTCCCTTCAGAAAAAAGTTATAGTTATTAAAGTTTTTTAGCAATGGTAGTAATAGGACATGTGGGTATTGTGGATAACACCTTCTAGACTTTGGCCTGTGGACAATTATGCATGTAGACAGGGTTGTGGATAAGTGACCTAAAACTCACAAAGTTATCAACATCATTCACAATTTTTAATTTCCACAGATATTATCCACATATTAAACACAAATAAACCACAAGTTTATGTGTATGAATTACTTACCTGTTATTTTAGATTCTAATTCATTAATAGTCTGAGATAGTTCAATATCTTTGACGATATCTTTAGAAATCTTTTCGAAACCATGAATAATAGTAGTATGATCACGGCCTCCAAATTTTTCACCAATTTTAGGGAGTGAAAGATCAGTTAGTTTTCGACAGAGGTACATAGCGATTTGTCTAGGATAAGCAATATTACGTGTACGCTTAGCAGATTTGAGTTCATCGACTTTGAGGTGGAAATAGTCGGCTACAATTTCTTGAATGTAATCAGCAGTAATCACTTTAGGCTTGTCTTTAGAGATTAAATCCTTAAGTGCTTCATTTGCTAATTCAACAGAGATAGGCTTGTTTGCTAAAGAAGAGAAAGCAATGATACGGTTAAGGGCTCCTTCGAGTTCTCTAATATTAGAGATAACAGTCTTTGCAATGAAGAGTAAGACATCTTCGGGAACGGATAAACTTTCAATTTCCGCTTTTTTTCTAAGAATAGCAATACGAGTTTCTAAGTCTGGGCTTTGAATATCTGCAATCAGGCCCCACTCAAACCTTGAACGTAAACGATCTTCTAGTGTTTGAATTTCTTTTGGTGGGCGGTCACTTGAGATAATAATTTGTTTATTAGCCTCATGAAGCGTATTAAATGTATGGAAGAATTCCTCTTGTGTACGTTCTTTTCCTGCAATGAACTGAATATCATCAATTAAAAGAACGTCGATATTACGGTATTTATTACGAAATGCTTCATTTTTATCATCACGAATAGAGTTAATGAGCTCATTAGTGAATTTTTCTGAAGAAGCATAAAGTACTTTGGCATTTGGGTTTTGTTCTAAAATATAATGTGCAATAGAGTGCATCAAGTGGGTCTTACCCAAACCAACACCCCCATATAAGAAGAGTGGATTATAGGCTCTCGCAGGTGCTTCAGCAACAGCTAATGCAGCAGCATGGGCCATACGGTTGCTATTCCCAACGACAAAAGAATTAAATACATAACGAGGATTTAAGTTACTTTTGTTGTTGAGTGGGTCTTCTACGATCTCTCTTTTTGGCACGTCTTTTTTCTTTTCATAAATTTCGCCTTCTGGAACGACAACAAAGTCAAACTTATATTCTTTATTAAGAACCTGGAGTACACAATTGCGTAAAAGCTCAAGGTATCTTGTACTTAATATCTCTTTGTTGAAATCATTTTTGACGCGAATAATCATCATATCGCCCATAATGTCTACAAGTTTGGTATCTTTAAACCAAGTGTTGAAGCTGACAGATGATGTTTCGGGTTCAATAATATTTAAGATAGCGTTCCATTTGGTCTCATATTGATTTGGCATACAACAATCCTCCTACTAATAGACAAATTACTCACAGGTTATTCAAGTATTGTCAACATGTGAATAATTTAATCAAAGTTATAAACAACATCTCTATATAATCTCGATTAAGAATAATGTAATTGAAAGTCTTAAACAAGTTGTGGATAAAATGTTTTTCCTCAAAAAGCTTGTCAAAAAGGCTAAAAAACAGAAAAAAATATCAGTTATTCACAGATTTATCAACAGATTGTGAATAACTTCAACTTTTCAACAACTTATACACAGTTAACTTTATAATATCAAATTCTCTGTGTATAATCAACTCATCCAGAGAAATATCCACAGATTATCTTGTAAAAAAATTGTGGATATGTTTGTACATCACCACTAAAAAAGTAGAATCGTGAAAAATAAAAGATAAAATGAGCAGGATTTGAGGCGATATTTGTAGAAGATGAGTGGTTAGAGAATTATAAATGTCGAAATGTGGACAAATGTGCGCAGGAAAAGTGCGAGGGGAAGTGGGTACGTAAAGCAGCTTCAGTTTGGGCATATTTGAGCTAAAAGTTCATTTATAAACGCGAGGGAAGAATTATAAAATGCATATAATAAGAAGAAACACGTAAAATTGTACTAAAAATATAAAAATTACCATTAAATATGTGGACCAGATGCTTGACGGACTTCTAGAAATCTTCTATACTAAAGCTAGTGCTTATTTGTTTTTTACTCTATATATTTTAGAGTTATGTGTGCAAGATTTTTATTTTATATGTGCTCTCTCCCATGGAAAGTGGGAGTAGGCACAAAGTGTGCATATTATGTGTCTACTTTTTAATAATCAAAGGAGGTGCACATAATGAAAAGAACTTTCCAACCAAAAAAACGTCAAAGAAGTAAAGAACATGGTTTTCGTAAAAGAATGAGAACTAAAGCTGGTAGAGCGATCGTTGCTAGAAGAAGAACTAGAGGTAGAAAAAAATTAACAGCATAAAACAAGGCCGCATAAGTGGCCTTGTTTTGCCTTATACAAATTTAGGAGTATTAAAATGAAATATACTGAATCTCTTAAGAAGACGCCACAGTTTAGAAATGTGTATAGAAGAGGAAAGTCTGTCGCGAACAGGTATCTTGTTCTATATAAATGTAAAAATAATCAAGAAGCCAATCGACTCGGGATATCTGTGAGTAAGAAAGTTGGTAAGAGTGTTGTACGTAGTAGAGTGACGCGACTGATAAGAGAAAGTTATAGATTAAGAGAAGACGCCATAGCCCATCCAGGATGGGATTTTGTTGTAGTTGCAAGAACTGCATCAAATGACGCCTCTTATGAAGAAATTTCTCATGCTCTTGAGAAGCTCTTAAAGGCACAACAAGTACTTGATCATTGATTATGAACATTTCTAAAGGTTAAATAAGGAGATTCTATGAAACAGTTACCAAAGCTGATTGCGTTAGGATGTATTCGATTTTATCAGCGGGCTATATCGCCATTATTTGGCCCAAAATGTAGATTTGTTCCAACTTGTTCACAGTATACTTATCAAGCAATTCAAATACACGGTGTTTTAAAAGGGTCTTATCTTGGCGCCAAACGGATTTTAAAATGTAATCCTTTTCATGAACCTATGTATGATCCAGTACCGCCTAAAAAGCAATAGGTTTATGTGAAAATAATACTTAGGAGGAAACTATGGGAATCATCAATAACATTTTTGGTATGATCCTCAACTTGATTTTTGAGGGCGTAGCGCTAGTGCTACCAGTAGGGACACTAGGTGTCACTATCATTATCTTCACCTTAGTAACACGTTTACTTTTAACACCATTGCAAATCAAACAACAACGTACAACAAGAGCAATGAGTCGTATCCAACCGGAGCTTCAAAAGCTTCAGAAGAAGTATGCAAACAAGAAGGACCAAGCTTCACAAATGGCTTATTCACAAGAAATGCAAGCCATTTACAAAAAGTATAATATTAGTCCATTTGCAGGATGTTTGCCACTACTTATTCAGTTACCTTTAATCTATGCACTGTTTAATGTACTTCGTCAACCAAGTATGTACATTAGCAAATTAGGTGAGTTATATGGAAACATTGCTCAAATCGTAATGGATAACGTAGCAAACTATCAATCACTTTTATCAGGCCCACTTTCAGTAGTAAGCAACAATGGTTACTACGCATATGATTTAACATCAAAAGTAGCACAAGGTGATGTTAAAGGGTTAGCTGATTTCTTAAGTCAAATGAACACACAACACTGGAGTACGTTCTTAGGGCAGATTCCAGCAAATATACAAACAGATTTAACACAACTTTTAGAAGCAAAACATAATTATGAGTATTTCTTAGTAAACTTAGTAGATTCACCACAACAGTTAATCGCAAGTGGTGTATTACTCGCATGGTTAGTACCAATCATCGCAGGTGCATCTACATTTATCTTCAGTAAGATTACAATGGCATCTAGCCAAGCAATGCAACCAGCTGGACAAGGTGGTGGCCAAACAGAAACGATGATGAAAACAATGAACATCATGATGCCAATTATGACAGGTATGTTCTCATATACTGTACCATGTGGTCTTGCATTATACTGGATCTCAGGTAACATTATCATGATGGGGCAACAAATGTGGGTTAACAAAATTGTTTCAAAAGAAGATAAGAAGTTAGAAGAAGAACTTCGTAAACAACGTGAACTTGAAGCAGCACAAAAACCTGCTAAGAAAAAGAAAAAACGTATTAAATTAGATGAAAATGGTAATCCAATACCAAAACAAAAGCCACAACAAAGTAACTCTGAATCAGTAGCTGAAGAAAAACCAAAAAGCAAGGAAAAAAAGAATCAATAAAGCCTGGGGGTAGATTGAGATGAAATTTGTAGAAAAAGTGGCTAAAACCGTTGATAGTGCAATTACAGATGCGCTAATCGAATTAGGCGCTACGACAGATGAAGTTGAAATTGAAATTATCGAAAAAGGTTCTAAAGGGTTTTTAGGCTTTGGTGCAAAAGATGCTAAAATAAGAGTAACAGTAAAAGAATTAAGCAATAGTGATGATGATTTATTTGCTGAAATTATGGCACCAACTAAAACTGAAGTTAAGCCAGTAGAAGTCAAAAAAGAGGTTAAAAAAGCGCCTATTGTAAAAGAAGCGCCTGTGTCAATTGAACCAATTCAGACTCCTAAAGAACCAGTAAAGGTTCCAGTACAACCTTCAGTAGAGGTAACATCAAAGACTACAGACAGTATAGAAAGTAAGATTCAATCCTTCTTAGGTGCAGTACTAACTGAGATGGGCATTAAAGAATTTAAAATTGAGACAACCATACAAAAAGAAAAAGTATATGTCGCAATCAGTGGTGAAAAGATGGGAATGATCATTGGTAAGCGTGGGGAGACACTTGATTCACTACAGTACCTTACCAACATTGTCATCAATAAAGGTCATGAAGACTACGTTAAAGTCATGATTGATACTGAAAACTATCGTGCAAGACGTGAAGAGACACTTCAAAAGCTAGCTGGAAAGTTAGCTAAAAAAGCTTCTCAAACAAAACGTCCTGTAGTGTTAGAGCCAATGAATCCATACGATCGTCGTATTATTCATTCTGCATTACAAGATAGTAAGTTCGTTAAGACACATAGCGAAGGTAAAGAACCATTTAGAAAAGTGGTTATTACCCCTAACAATATGAATCGTGCTCCGAAAAGAGCTTAAGATAAAAGCTTCCTCTCATTGAGAGGAAGCTTTTATTCGTTAGCAGGTGACTTAAAAAAGTAGATCAGGAAATACTTACACATAAGTAATCAAATCGCACATCATTGCCAATATAAGCATTTTAGAGTATATTTAACTTTGGAGTTCCTATAAGAAAGGAGTTATTTCATGTTATTTAATGATACAATTGCAGCAATTTCTACTGCACCTGGAGTAGGTGGAATCGGTATTATCCGTGTCAGTGGACCAGACGCTGTTGAAATAGTAGATCGTGTTTTTCAAAGCGCTTCAAAGAAGACTTTAACTGAAGCACCTTCACATACAATACATTACGGCCATATCCTTGATGATCAAGGTAAAACAATAGATGAGGTACTTGTGATGCTGATGAAAGCACCAAAGACCTTTACAAGAGAAGATGTTGTTGAGATCAACTGCCATGGTGGACCAGTACCACTTGAAGCAGTACTGATGTC
>JBOFPL010000252.1:0-13178 GCA_051659885.1 Cellulosilyticaceae bacterium | reverse complement strand
ACTGGCTTAATCTGTGCAAAGGAAGTCCTTAATGCTTGTGGTAGCCCTCTTCCTTCTATAACAAGTTCGCTCATTCCTTGTGCTTGTGAATTTGCAATTACTTCACAACTAAATTCATAAGCTAATTTCCCCTGTAACTCCGGTAACTCTAATCTAGGTATTTCAAATCCAATTACTTCTTCATTTTCTACTATAGCCGGAAACTTATAGGTTCTTCCTTCTACCTGTACTTCCACCCTATCCTCTGAATCAGTTTCCAATGTTACACCGTTTGTTAAATATATATCTACTGGACGATTACGGACAATAGCCCCTTCCATAGACTCTTCAATAGTAAATGCCACTTTTTGCTTTTTCCCTGCTAACAATTGATAATTTTGTTTGACTTTGATATTTGCTTCATAATCAGCAATTTCAAGGACCTTTAAATTTTTTACTCCTATACAATCTGATTCAACCTCAAGTGTTACTTCTTGCTTTGAAATATTTTTGGTATTTGCTTTAACTTTTAACCCTTGTATTTTAAAACTCCCTTTTCCTTCTATTTGTTTTTCTTTTATTTCACTTGGCAAAGTGATCTCTATCTCTCGTTCACTGATTATTCTGATACACTCTGAACCAGTATTTATTCCTTCATACCCCTTCATACCAGTTATTTTAAATTGGCTTTTTACTTCCTCTGAAAAATCAAAATAGAGGTCTTTATTATTAAGATAAATGTGCAAAACACTACTTTCTTTTCCTTCTAAAGCATTTCTAAACTGTCCACTATAGGCTTCTTCTAAAATCAAATTTGCTATCTGTGTTGCTTCAGCCTTTTTGGGGACCTGTTCTGCTGTTATTTTCCCACTTTCATTAGAGCCACGTGCAAAAGTTAATCCCTCACTAGTAAGCGTCGTATTATTACTATCTATTGTTACTTTAGCTTCTGCTCCTCTAATTTTTGTTTGCATAGGCACTCTTATACTTGTTCCTGCTCCAACTGTTCCTGTTTGTACTTTCACTTCCAACTGAGCTTCATTAATCTTTTGAGTCTCTATTTTTAGTTTTTCATCTATTTCTGCTCCTAAAGTTTGTACGGTAACCTGCTGATCATCCCAAGTTGCTCCTTCTAAGTTCAGATAAAATCGTTCACCTTCTGTCAATCCATCTTTTACATCAATGACTAACCAAGGCGTCAGCTTCTCTTCTGATTTTAAATGCATTCCTTCTCCTACGGTAACTACTTTTGTTACATGATTTATAGACTGTGCAAAGAGAGGGACATTCATTCCTATTGCACATAATAACCCTAGACTTATTTTAGCTATAGATTGTCCTATTCTCATAGTCCTATCCCCCTACACATTTTATTTTAAACATCTCTTTACTGTGAAACTGATTATACGCTTCCCTCTCAAGTTTTTCAATAGGAAGTGCTTGGTTAATTCTTATACATAAAAAGAGTAAATTCTTTCATTGAATTTACTCTTTTCTATCAGTTATTCATTTTCTATGAGAACCTTTTTATTTTTATTACATACAATTTTTCTAGGTACTTTAGCAAAATTTGTTTTAAGCACAACTTTTCCACCCCATAAAGTCTGAATATGTTTTAAAGTTTCAGTAGCATAAGATAAATTAAGTTCTCTACCATCCCATACGTGATTTAATATCAATGTATTTTCTCCCTTTAAAACATCTTCTACCTCAATAACTGGAATTGTCCCTATCCCTACACTTTGAGCTAATGTATTACGAATATTTCTCCAGCCTTCACTATTTGCAACCTCTGATACCACATAATATCGCTCTGCTTCTTCAAATTCAAACAAATTACATTCACTACAAATATCATAGGTTAAATAATTACGAATAAAAGAAGCATCTCTATCTACTTCTCGAATTAAACTGAGCTTTTTAAAATCTCCATCATATTTTTTGTAGAGATCTTCCCATATTTTAAATCCAATATAGTACGGATTGAGGGAACCTGAATGGGGAGAAATGACATTGTTATGTATGCCCAAAAATTCCATTTGCATACCTTGACTTAATCCTAAACGATTAAGAATTTGATAATGCCAAAAACTAGCCCAGCCTTCATTCATAATTTTAGTTTCCATTTGTGGTACAAAATATCTGCTTTCCTCCATAACAATGGTAAGTACGTCTTTTTGCCATTCTTCTAGATCCCCATACAAGCAAAGAAATTCCTGTAGATTTTCATAGGGGTATTCTATTTTTTTATGCTCATCATGTCTTACGCTACTTCCTGCTCCACAGTTAAACTTAATGGCATGTGCTGCGTCTATAATCTTTTCTACCTCATCATAACCTATACTAGGATCTTGAATATACTCTCTTACCCTATTAGCATGATTTTTAAACATTTCTACTGTTAGCTCTGCACGTGTATACTCCTTAAATAACCTATTATTATTAAAAAAATCATTATGTCCATAAACATGTGCAATCGTGAGCACTTGTAAAAGGAGTGTATTATCTTTCATCAAATAGGCAATACAGGGATTTGAATTAATAACCATTTCATACGGCAAACCTGTTAAATTATAACTGTAGAGTGTCTTAGTTTTTTCATAGCTCTTTCCAAAACTCCAATGTGGATAATGGGAAGGCATCCCTACATAAGCTTCATAGCATAGCATATCTTCAAAGCTAATAATTTCAAATTCTTGCTTATAACAATCAAGACCAATTTCGTCTACTAACTTTTCTATCTTTTCATTATACTCGAGAAGTTCTTGGATAGTATAATTCATCTTATACCTCACTCCTTACTGAAGCATTCTCCACTTGTAACATCTCCACAAATGCAGGCCATACATCTTCTTTTCTAAAAATCTTTACTGCAGAAAAGTTTTCATGTTTTACTTCCTCTAAGTATTTATTCATAATCGTACTTGTGTAAGTACTTGTTTTGATTTCACCATATCCAAATAAGTTACATACCTCACATAGCTTATTGGCTAGAGCTACTGCACTTTCATTATCCTCTCCCCAGTTGTCTCCATCACTACAATGGAATGCATACACATTCCAGCTATTTGGGTTATATCTTTCTTCAATTAACTCCAGAGCCTTTTGATAGCCGCTACTAATATATGTTCCACCGCTTTCTCCCCTGTGGAAAAAGTCATCTTCACTTACTTCTTTTGCAGTCGTTGTATGTGCTACAAAAACGACTTCTACATTCACATATTTAATAGTGACAAACTGATAAAGTAAAAAATAAAAGCTTCTTGCTAAATACTTTTTGGTATGCCCCATAGAACCGGATGTGTCCATAATACAAATAATTACGGCATTAGAATCTCTTTTTAATTTAGGCTTTTTATGAAAATACCTCAGATCTTCTTCATGGAAAGGTACTCTCTCATTTGCTGTATCCACTCCTAATTCTTCTTTAGCTCGCTGTAGACATTTCTCTCGTTTAATCTTTGCCATCACTGTATGCTTTTTAGAAAGGCGAGGAGGGATGCCTTTATCCCTCACTCCCCAAATTTTAGCACCTTCTTCTGTTTCTACTTCCTTAAATTTTTTCTGTTCTAAATAAGGTAAGTTAAGATCTTCAAACAAAAAGTTGATAGCCTCATCTACTGTAATTTCTGTTTCGTAAATATCTTCTCCTTCTTGGTTTCCAGCTGCAGCATCTTTACCATTTTCATCACCTTTTGGAATTCTCTTTCCTTTTTCTTCTCCTCCCGTACCTCCAGCAACGCCTTTTTGATTTTTTCCGTATTTAAAATAGTATTCTTTTAATCCTCTAATAGGAATTTTAATCTTCTTATTTTTGGTCTTTCCCATAATACTTTCTTCAGCTATGATGCTTCCAATATTTTCTTTGATACTTTTCTCGACCAACTCTTTATGACGCCTTCTATCCTCTACACTACGATCACGACTATTGGATTGAAACTCTCTAAATATAGCCATAATTTTTTAGTCTTTCCATAAATTATTCGCAGCATATTTCAAAATAACATTACAACAGTGGTCGCAGTATCCATTTTGTTTCATTTCTTCTACCATGGCATCATATTTAACATTTTGTTCAGAATCTCTTACTTTACTTCTTGTAATAATTCTTGAAAGTTCTCTTACGGAAGCTGTTAATTTCTTCTCTATAGCCTCTCTTAATGGTTCATAAGAAGCATAATCCACTTTACCTCCGCCTCTAACGATTGAGAACATATAAGCAGTTACATCTTGTCTAAATCCTTTTGCTCCACTTTGAGTAATACCTAACTGTTCTTCTATAGATCTTAAGAATACCTCATCTGGATTAAGTTCCTCACCTGTATTGCTATCTTTTAACTTAGTCTTATTAACATAGGCTTCTGCATGATCAAGATAATTATTAAATAAATCTTCAGCCTGCTCTTTATAGCCATGTATAAAGGCTTTGGTTACTTCACTCTCCAAAATCTTATGATATTCTTTTTTGATAGTATCCTGAAGAAATCCTAAATAGCGTTTTTTAACTTCATCAGCAATAGCCATCTCTTTAACTTCTCTTAGTAGCATATCAATTACACTAATAGGATTAATACAATTATTTTCTGATTCTGACAAGGCATTATCCAATACTTTGGCAATGAATCTGGTAGATATGCCGCTCATACCTTCTCTTTCAGCTTCCTCTTTGAGTTCCATAATATCAATACGCTTAGTTGTACCTTTTTCGATGATTTCTTCTCCATTATAAATTTTAAGTTTTGTTAAGCTATCCACCTTACTTGACGGTGTCAATCTACTTAAAATAGCAAACATAGAAGCTACTTCTAACGTATGTGGTGCAATATGCGCTTTAAAGTTAGAATTTTTCATCATTTTTTCATAGATCTTAATTTCCTCATTGAGTTCTAAGCAATATGGAACTTCTATTTTTACAATACGGTCTAAAATAGCTTCATTTGTATGATCTGCCTTAAATTTATTCCACTCTGCTTCATTAGAGTGCGCTAAGATAACTCCATCAAAGTAAATCATAGCTCCTTTTCCTGGAGACGGTATGTTCTTCTCTTGTGTTGCTGTAATCATTGTATGCAAATACTCTACGTCATTTTTAAAGACTTCTATAAATTCTACTAATCCTCTATTCCCTACGTTAAATGCTCCATTAAGAGAAAGGACCCTCGGATCATCCTCTGGATATAAATCCATCTTAGAAATATCTACAGAACCGACTAATACAGAAGTATCTTGGTTATTAGGATCCACAGGTGGTACAACACCAACACCTTTTCTAGAACGGATAGAAAAGTCTGTTTTCACTACTGGGAATCTTTCATATTCTCCATGATATTCATGCATCAATTTGTATCGGCATACGGGACATAAATCACCTTCTATTTTAATCCCTAGTGCTTTTTCAAATTCCTTACGACTATGTTTTGGAATGAGATGAAGAGGCTCTTCACGCATTGGGCAATCCTTTAATGCATAGATAGATTCACTTTCTTCAAGCAAACTCTTGATAGAGTCAATTAGTGATGATTTACCTGCCCCTACAGGTCCTACTAAATAAAGTACTTGTTTTGATTCTTCTCCTCGCATTGCTGCTGAATGAAAATATCTTACAATCTTCATGAGGGTTGTATCAATTCCAAAGAAATTATCTTTAAAATAATTATAACGCTTAATCGTATCTTTGCCATAAATACGCCTTAATCTGGCATCTTCCTCGGTTTTTACAACTTCAATTCCAGGTTCTATAAGTAGATCATAAATACGCTCATGCGCCAACTTATGAACCCTCCTATCATTTTGTAAAATATGTAAATACTCAAGGAAAGTCCCCTCAAATTTAGCAGATTTCCTTGATTGTCTATCATCTAATATCATTTGGGAAAAATCTACCATCTTCCATCACTCCTTTAAACGTATAATTCCGTTCAATTAAAATATATGGTGAATGAACTAAGTACATGATAGATTTTTATAATTTATTTTATATAATATCCATTTGTTGTTTTGAGTAGCTCCGATAAGCTATAATATTTTTCATTCTCAAGGTCTTGAATAGCACTAATGTTCTTCAATTTTATATGATGAAATAATGCTTTGGCATAGTTTTCTGATATATATAATTTTCCTCTTGATTCTACTACTGGTACAGTATACTTGAGATATTCTTTATTTGTTAAAAAACTTTCTGGTTCTACTTCATGTAAAAATATTCCATCTGATAATACTTCTGACATATAAGAAGTAATTTGTGAATGTGCTGAAATCCTATAATCATCTATACCTACTTTACTTACTTCTTTCATATCTACATCAATATACAGTATTCCTTTGATTCTAGGGTACGATTGTATTAAGTCGTCATAAAATACACCTAATTTCTTTTTTGCATCTTCCACAGCATACGTATGATCATATCTTGAAAAATAAGAAACTGCCAACGAACTAATCATCAGAGGCTTTTTATCTTGAAAATTTTTATACCAAAAATCTACATCAAGCTTTATTTCTGGGTTATATGCTATTCCATCTTTATATTGTGGCAAATAAATATTCAACCCTACCCAGTCCACCAAATGATTTCCTGGATAATAAATGATTGACTCTTTAACTTGTTCTAAATTACTACTCCATACTACTACTGAGTTTTTAATATATTTTTTAATAATTTTATAAGCTTCTTCATAATGTTCCTTATAGGTTACTGAATTACCTATTTGATTAGTTACAGGAAATAACTCTATAAAAATAGGGGTACTATAGTTAGACTTAACATCACCTACCATACGATAAACTTGATTAATATCATAACTTTCATCCATCATAATTTTAATATACGGTACTTGTCTATTGGCTATACATTCTAGAATATCACTTGTTCTTATTCTCGAAGAGTCACTATACTGAAATACTCTAAAAGCTTGTTTTTGTCCAAGTGCCTGTTCAAATTTCTTCATATCATTATCTAGATCCACATTTTTTTCTACATATGCTCCTATATAAACCCCAGTCTCAGGTTCATAGGGAGCTGTATTGACTTCTTCTTCAATATATAATTCTATTTTTTGTTCATTGAGCGGTACTTGTTCTACTATAACCTGCTTACTACTTACTTGTTGATTTGTAAAAAATAAAATGCCTATCCCCAAAAAGAGAATCCCAATGAAGATTGATTTTTTCATTATCATCACCTCATTGGGATTATTGTCTTAATTTATTCTTTTTATACTTTTATTGTTCTCTTATAATGATTTTGACTGTAAGTATTGATCTAAAGTCTTAATATAATTTAAATACATTCCTCCCTGTACAGGGATTAAAAACTGCCTATCAAACTCCTTATATGCAATAGACTTTCTGCCACCATTTATAGCACGTTCATAATACGGCAACAGTTTATCAATGGTTAATAAGAAATATTCTTCATATTTTCTAAAACAAACAATTAAAAATGCCTCTCCACCTTGTTTTACAAAATCCCTCATAAATTCTATCTGATGTAAATGTACATTAGCTATCGGCAATGATTCTTTTGATGTTTCTTTTGCATCAAAGCAGATAGCAATACCTTGTACCACCCCTATGTAGTCTACAGTACTTTTCTGATCAAAATATGCAAGTGTAATAACGCCCCGTCCCTTATCTATCGTTATCGGCTTAATAGGGGTGGGTATTTTTTGAATCAATGCCATATTTCTTTCTCGATAAAGATCATTTGTACTATTAATCATTTCCTCTAACTCATTACCTCTTAACCCTCTTGTATTCCAATATGCCATATTTTTCCTCTTTTCTTGATTATTTGTAAATTTATGGTAAAATAATAATAAAAGATAAATTTTTATAGGAGGGTTTTATGCTAAATTATTTTCGTTTTTTTATATGGCTCTTTCGTAGACGTTTTATATTTTTTACTTATTCAAAAAGTAAAAAAGCACTTTTACTAGAACGTAAAAAATTGTATTTTCAAGCTGGCCTTACTTACTCAAAACTTGAAAATCACCAAAAAGCTTTAGAATGCTTTTATTTATGTCAATCTTATAAACATCTTATGCGAACCTATGAAAAACTTGGTCTTATCTCAGACGCACTCCTCATCGCCGAAACCTATCATTATTATAAAGATGGGGCACTCATTTCAGAAAGATCAGGAAACCTTCTAAAAGCTGCCTACTTTTACTCTTATTTTAATCCACTTCATGCTGCTAAAATTTATAAAAAACAACGTCATTTTTTTGAAGCTGGTTTATGCTATCTTCAAAAATTTCAATTAACCTATGCTATTGATTGTTTTTATAAATGCTCCAATCCTTTACATAGAATAGAAGGTTTCAAACAAGTTGAAGAGCTTGCCGTTGTATTCTATTTACAAAAACAATATCAAGAAGCTTTTAAACTCTTTATTCGAATGAGAGATTATCATTCTGCTTTAGAATGTGCACGTAAACTTAATCACCCTACACTTATTCAAAACACCTTGTCTCTTATTGATAAAGAACTTCCACTCTATGCCTCATCTCCTACTCAGCCTATCAAATATCCACTATATCCTTCACTAGCTGAAAATCTAAAACACCTTTCAGCCTAAAAAGATAAAGCTACCCTTTATAATCTGGGTAGCTTTATCTTTTTAAAGCGCTAACAGCCCTTCTCCTTTACATACTTCTCTATAAATTGGGGGTGCTGGAGCTGTAAATACTTTATCTTGTAAATACTCAAATGGAGGATTACATAATTCAAACTTTATTTTATATGCACATAAAAATTGATATTTTAAACCATATCTCTCTTTAAAATATTTATTCTCTAAAGCATCTCCATACTTTGGATCTCCAATAATAGGGTGTCCTATTTGACTTAAATGCGCCCTAATTTGGTGAGTTTTTCCTGTTACAAGCTGTACTTCCACTAAAGTATATCGACCATTAGACTGAAGGGGAGTAATCCTTGTCTCTACAGGTTTAGCTCCTTCTACGTAATGCTCTGTAATACTTACTTCATTTTTTCCATCCTGTTTTACGTGGTATCCTTTGAGTGTAATAGGCTTTGTCATTCTCCCTAAAACAATACTCATATAATATTTAGAAATCTGTTTTGTCTTCAACATTTCACTAATACATTGGGTGGCTGGTAAGTTCTTGCCTACTAATACAATACCTGCTGTGTTTCTATCTAATCGATTACAAGGTGCAGGTATAAACCCTTTAGCTTCTTGAATATTATACCCACCTTTTGTTAAATAAGTAAGTACTTCTTCTCCTAAGCTATGTCCATCTTTTGTATCTTTTTGTGTTAGTAACCCAAGAGGCTTATCCAAAATGAGTAAATGTTCATCTTCATAAATCATTTCAAAGCTCACTTTTGTTTGAATGGTTATTTTCTCACCTTCAAATTCTACTAATTGCTCTTCAGGTATAAATACTTTAATACAATCCGCAGTTTTTAATATTTCATTGCCTTGTGGTTTTTTGCCATTATATTTAATTTTTTTTGTGCGAAAACATTTATATAAATAGCTTTTAGGGCATTTTTTTAGATATTTCATCAGAAACTTATCTAATCTTTGATTTGCTTCTAACGGGGATATAATTATTTCTCTCATTTCTTTCTCCTACTACATCAACATCGCTTCTATTATGTTTATATTTTTCTCTAATTCATCACTTGCCAAACAAGCATCCTTTTCAATTTTCAAACTAGCATTTTTAATCGCCTTCTCATCTGAAGCAATAACAAAATGAATAGAGCTCTCCCCTATACCTTTATTCATCAATCTATTGCTCAACCAGCTTTTTGTCTTTTGAATTAATACTTTATTTGAAGAAATAAAATACATACTTTTAGCAGTTACTACTACATGTTCAAAATAAACTGTCATTGTAGTATCTGGTACAATTGCACCATGATAAAGTGCTAAGTTCCCTTTCATTTCTTCTAATATTTCAGCATGTCCAATCTTTGGATCTTTATATCTATTAAATGAAATAAATCTTGTTAAATTTTGAGCAAACCCTAAGGTCATTATAGCTGCAAAAATTGTGAATATATTTCCTCTTTCCTTAGTCAGTAGTATTCCTATACTAAATACAACGATAATAGCTACTGCCCAAATTACTGTCTGTACCAAAAAGTGTTTTTTACGCTTAGCAATATATGTTTTATCTTGTTTAACCATCGCTATCCCCTATTCTGCATAAATCATTTTTACACTCATTCCTCCATCTATAACCAAATTAGCCCCAGTTATAAATCCAGCATGTTCACTCGTTAAATATAATACGCCTTGTGCAATATCCTCAGGTGTACCTACACGCCCTACTAAATGTTGCCCATGGTCTTTTTCAGTTAGTCTAGTAAATTTTCTATCTTTTTTCTTTTTCCATTCTGAAACATCTATCCAACCTGGACTAATACAGTTTACTCTTACTTTATGAGCTAGACTCGTAGCTAGCGAATGCGTCAGAGAGACTATTGCACCCTTTGATGCTGAATACGGCTCTGTATGTGGCTCACTCATAAAAGCTCGTGTAGAAGCAATATTTACAATACTACATCCTTCTCCCATCATAAGCGGCACACAATATTTAGCACACATATAGGGTCCTACTACATTCACTTTTAAAACCTCTTCAAATGACGTTACACTTCTTGTAAATAAGGTTCCCTCAGATGAGATCGCCGCATTATTAATCAATATATCTATCTTACCATAGCGTTCTGCTACTTGCTCTACCATTTGTTTAATAGATTCTTCTGATGCAACATCTGTTACAAGGACTCTACAATTCCCTCCCGCCCTTTCAATCTGCTCTTTTACCTCTAGGGCTGCTTCTTCATCTATTTCTGCAATTATAACTGTTGCCTGCTTTTTAGCGTATTCTGTCGCTATACAAGCTCCTATACCTTGACCACCGCCTGTTACAATAACTACTTTTCCAAAATACTCCATTTTAAGCCTCCTAATGTGCTTTCTCCAAAGTTCTAGCTATTCATGTGTTATGTATTCTAGCTTTTATACTATATCTCTCTTTTGTGTTATTTGCAAGATGCTTTTAGATTTATAAGATTATTATCTATAATTTTATCATTAAATCTTTTTATATTCAACGCCTAAACTTAAAAAGGAGACTGCTTACAGCTTTGCTGAAGCAAGTCTCCCCCTTTTCATATTATACGCGTGTAATTTGTTTAAATAAATCCTTATTCTCTTCTATACTTGTTGTATTTCCAAATATACAATACCGATTTTTTTCTAGTCCAGTTCTAATTAATGATGAAAAACTACGAAGTGTTTCATTAGTTGTAGCAAATAATTCATTTCTTGATTGCTCAAGTTCTTTTTTATTTACCCCAACAAGATAATACATCTGAGCTGAAGATCCTTCAGTATATGGTGTATAAGGGAAATCTAATCCACTAATTGTTCCTATAAGGTATTGTACAAGCTGACGTTCTGATAAGTTAATATGCTCTAAATAATCCGCAATACCTCTATAAGCTTCTAAAGTTTCTTTTACATTTGGATCCCTATAGGAAACAAAAAACATATTACCACTTTTTCTAAAGTCAGCAAAACATCCATAAGCTCCACTTTTCACTCTAACCTTAGTCCATAAATAATCCATAGAAAGAATAGTTTTAAGCATTTGCATGCTACCATTGTACACATAACCATCTATTTTAAAGTTATAGCCCATAGCCACATAATTAACATTTCCAGGATAGACTAAACCTTCTTGCACCTCACTTACTCTAAAAGATTCCGCAAGGGGTTCTATTACTTTTTCTTTCATTTTTGAAAGTGCCTGACTAATTTTGCCTATTACACCCTCTGTGCTTTCTTCATCCCCTATTAATCCTACTGTATAACGCAAATGATTATTTAAGAAGTCATACGCTTTAGTCAGATTTTCTACTATTTCATCTTGTTTAGTTTCCCAGTTTTTCTCTAGATCTAGTACAAAATGATAAAAAGTTAATCCTTTTGTTTCCTCTTCAAATAATTCTGTTGGTGTAAAGTGAGAAAGTAGTCTTCCAGAAGCTACCTTATGCCCTTCTCCACTTAACCCCATTTCCATAATAGACTTCATCTCACGAATAATTTCTAATAAGCGTTGTTTATCAGAAACTTTAGTATGACAGATTACTTCTTTCATAATTTCTAATTGTTGATCAATCTTATCAGTAAGTGCTTTAGATTTAACAATAAAGAATCGCTTATGCCCATTTTCTTCTTTCATATTATGAATGCCCTGAATATGATATTCAATACTTCCGATATTTTCATCAACATATGTTGATAGTTCTTCATAGCTATAATGCTCTGTATCCATTTTACCTAATAGCCCTACTAACATCCCTAAATACGGTATATACTTATCTTCAATACCTAATAAATCAATAAACCAACTTATATAAGTAATCTTATTTGTAAAAACAGAAGTCGTAATGTATTGATGTTCTTCTATTTCTTTTACTTCATATCTTGGAAACATTGGTTCCCTCTCTAGCTGATCTTTTGTTAAGATAGGTATGCTATGAATAGCTTCTTCTGTATCCTCTTGATTTTGATAAGCATTAAACCCTTGTGTTTCTGCTACACAATTTTTTACTTCTTGTTCACTCCAAGATTTTTTTACTTCTTGTAATTTTTTATTAACTTCTTCCACCATCTTGGCATCTAAATTGACTTCTGGGTAAAGTTCTACTTTAGCTACATGTTTATTATCTAATAAATACTTTTGAATAACCTCTTCAAAGTATCCTGTATTTTGAGCTTCCTTCATTTCTTTTAAGATATCTTCATATTTCAAATACATTGTAGGATCTGCATCATATAACCATGTTTTCATACACCCTATAAAGTATAGAAGACCTTTAGAATATCCTCTTGAATCACCTTCTCTTAATCCAAACTCTTTAACTTGAAGCGCACCATTTAATAAGTTTTTAGGTATCCCTTGTGCAACAATATTTTTGAGGGTACTTTCAATAATTTCAAAGAACTTTTCTTTTTTGCTTGGTGACACATTTTTAGCTACAATACTAAATATTGGTTGTTGCATGTGTGTTTGGAAAACACCAAATACATCTTCACCTATTCCCTCTTTAATTAATGCTTTTTTAAGTGGGGAAGCTGGTGTGTCTAATAAAAGGTACTCTAAAATAGACATGGCTAACATTAATTTTTCATCTGTAATTTTGCCCAC
>JBOFPL010000251.1:0-4712 GCA_051659885.1 Cellulosilyticaceae bacterium | reverse complement strand
TATACTTTTTTCAATACTATTTTAATTATAATAACAAAGGAGATACCATGAAAAAAATGAATTCTACTACCATGCTTCTTATGTTAGGGGTTGTACTTAGCTTCTTTTGTTCTTACTTTTTAGGCAATATCCTGCTAGGAGTCATCCTCTTCATAGCTATTTTAGGATTTGTTATATTCACTAAACGTGCTGTTTTCTTCAGCTCTAAAGCAAATATAGCCTATCAAAAAAAAGAAATTGAAAAAAGTTTCGAACTTTATGAAAAAGCAATCGCTTTCGCTAACTGCCCAACAATGGTGCGTATTGTCTATGCTTACCGTCTAATTAGTGAAGGCAATGTAGCGAAATCTTCACAAATTTTAAGTACATTAGACCCTATGGGGATGAATGAAAATGAAAAATTCAACTATAATGCTACTCATGCAATTATTGTTTGGAAACAAGGTAGCTTACATAGAGCTATTGAAATCTTCGAAGCCCTTCTTAACGATAAAGAAAGCCTTCTAATTTATGAAACATTAGGATACCTTATCCTTTGTTCAAGAAACTATCAAAAAGCACTTAACTTCAATTTAAAAGCATTAGAGTTTAATGATACAAGCCAAATTGTAAGAGATAACTTAGCAGGCAGTTACTATTATTTAGGTTACCATAAAAAAGCTGCTAAAATCTATAAGAGCTTAATTGAAGAAAATGTAAACTTCCCAGAACCTTACTATTACTATGCACTTATTCTTAACGAAAGAGAAAAGTATAAGTCTGCACTCAAATACTTAGGTATGGCTCTTGAGAAAAAAGAATCTAAGCTTTCAGAACTTACTCATCAGGAAATTCAATATATGATTGATGAAATTAATAGATACCTTGCTGAGGAAAGTGTTTTTGAATCTGAGTTTATAGACTCTGAGACTACTGAATGGGCTGAGGTGGTTGAAGACACAAGTTCTACGGCTCTTGATTCTACTTCTATAGAATCAGAAGATGGACTAAACTCATCTGAAGATGAAGTACTAGCTTAAATAATAAACAAAAAAGATACCTTTCTCAAAAGGTATCTTTTTTTATATATTATATTCTTATTAGAGTTTTTCTATCTGCTAAAATTTCTTCTAGGCCAGCTTGTTTAGCCACTCCCCAGAATTCATCTCTATGAAATGTCATGTAAATAGCTTTAAGCACGATAAGTACTTTCTTTTCTTGATGTACTTCATAAACTAATTCATCATTAGCTTTAATTTTTATAAGAGATCCTTTAACTTCTTTTTTAAAAGTTTCTTTATTGTAATTTACAGCATTTCTACTGTCTGTAAGAAATTTAATAAAGCCTAATTTATCTACTTCTGGAATCATAGCGTAATAACATCTCCTAATTTGTTAGTTGGTTAAATATTTATGTAAATACAGTATGCAGTATACTGTATACAATCTATACTTATTATAGCCAAGTTTTCAAAAGAAATCAATAGTTATTCTACTATTACCTCTAACTTTTTGTTTATTTCCTATTAAATTATAAAAAGCGCAGCAGATTTTATCTACTACGCTTACTTTTTATTCCCAATATTTATCAATTAAGTTCCTAATAATTTCCACATATCGTCTCGCTTTAGGTATATTTCCACCTAGTGTATACACATCTCTTTGTGCAATCTCTAATTTACATCCTTTAGCTGCTCTCAGTGTATCTATAATATGCTTGCTAAATGCTTCTTCATCTAATTCTTTTCCTACTCCTAAATAGTTAGGGCTTGGTTTTCTATGATAAATAATCTTGCTCCCTCTTAATTCATTTCCCATTTTCTCTTCGTTACACCATGGAGATATGGAAACTTTTCTTAGATTCTCAAACTTGCTAATACACTTATCCCAAAACGGATCTACTGGTTCACAACAGCCATACGAGAATAATCCAAATAACTCACTCACTTTTTTATAATAAGGAAAAATAAATTCCTCATACATATCTGGTGATAAGCTTACTGTTTCTTGTGAATCCATAAAGCCCCACATATCTTGCGTTGTTATTAATCTCCCTTTTACCTGCTCTTGGTTTGGTAATTCATCGGTATAACAGAATGATCCTTGTCCTAACCACTGGTTCCCCGTTGTAGTCATCAATAAACCTTCCGTTTCTAACCATTTAAAGTAATTGATATAATCCTCTGCTATCCTATTCATAAAAGCATGAAACTCATCTGGATAGTCATACATTGCAAAGAACATTTGCTCCATTCCCATCATATGTACAACATCTTGAGTTGGCACTGCACCTAAACTACTACTTGTCATCTTGACTGGTAGTACATCGCCAAATAAATCTTCCAAAAAAGCTTTATATGCTAGTGTTCCTTCTTTATCTACACCAAACTTAGTTTGTCCTAGATTAGGTAGATCTTCTTGTAAGTCTTTTATAATATAGTTAAATTGGTGTCCTACAGAATCCTTTGCATGAGTTACAGTAATCTGCCTATCAAATAATCTAAAATAAGTTCTCCAACTTACTCCATAAAAATCTGCAACAACTCTATCGTCTCCACAAATCTCATGATTTAAGAAATTTTTATATAGACTTGCTTCTATCTGCCTAGCCTGTTCACTCTCACATTTTAATAACCCTAGTATAATTTCTTTATCAAATGTCCCCATTTCTATATGAATCATCGGCCTATTACCTTGTAATTGATTATGTTTATACCATTCTTTTTCAGTTTCTTTCATGCTTGGTAATTGAGAGTAATCATATTGTTTCTTAGCTAACTCTCTAATAATTTCTCTATCTTTACTACTAATAGATTGCATCCTCATCTTCCCCTTCTATACTTACACTTTTTTTTGTACTATAATAAAATTATCATATTATTAAGCCTTAATAAATGGAATTAGTTGCTTATTCCATACACAATATTGCTGTTTCTAAGGAGATTCTATATGCCAAATAGTCTATCGATTGTTCAATCCTCTACACTTTTAAACACTTATACAGATCTGCCTTATATTCAAGAATTAATGGTTACAAAAGCTGGATTCTTTCAGTCTGCCTACGATCATTCAATTCTACGAGAAGAAGGTATTGATGAGTATATTCTTATTTATTGCATTGATGGCCAAGGTTGGTTAGGGGCTAGTACACCTACTTATACCGTTAATAAAGGAGATATTGTACTTGTTAAACCTCATACTATTCATACCTATGGTGCTTGTCCAAGCTCCCCCTGGTCTATTTTATGGATTCATTTTACAGGTTCAAATGCACATGCTCTTACCAATCATTTTCGTTTACAAGACCCTTATTTTATTACTTCTATTGGTTATCAGCCTCAGCTTATAGAAAGCTTTCATCATCTTATTCAGACCTTTTCTATTGAACTTGATTCATGGCTTATGCTCAAATCTACAACTTATCTTCAACATATCCTCTGTGAAATAATTACCCTTGAAAAGCTCTCTTATAAACAGCAAAGTCATTTTAAAGACATTAGACAAGTTATCTCTTTCATGAAAAATAATCTTTCAAAAAAACTTTCACTTGAAGATTTTGCTAGTATTGCTAAACTTTCTAAATACCATTTTTCTAGAAAATTTAAAGACTATACAGGTCATACTCCCTTAGAATACTTTAATAGCCTAAAAATCAAATCTGCTTGCGACTTACTTCAAACAACAGATCTTAATATTAATGAAATTAGTCAATCACTCGGTTTCTCTACTCCCTATTATTTTTCAGAGTACTTCAAACAAACAACAGGTCATACTCCCTCCCATTATCGGGTGCTTATCCGCTCTAAATTTTAGAAAGCGCCTTATCTCTACTAGATAAGACGCTTTCTTACTCTCTCTTTATATCTCACAAACACTTCCATTAGAATAGCTGCATATGTTGTTATATGTATTAAAATAACTATGAACCTTGTTTTTATTAATCCTTCTACTGGCATAATATTATTAATAGCAAAATCATACCCTTGTAACAATACTGGCAGGGTTACCACTCCACATCCTACCAAAAAATACATTATCCACATTATTCCAGTCAATCTTGCATATCCGAGCAACATACACCCTGAGATTAGTTGAAATGTTATTAAAATCCAGTAGTCATAGCGACTATTAAACAGCACATCTTGACCTTGAAAACTATAAAAAGCAAACCATA
The DNA here is from genome assembly GCA_051659885.1 of Cellulosilyticaceae bacterium. Classification (GTDB taxonomy): domain Bacteria; phylum Bacillota; class Clostridia; order Lachnospirales; family Cellulosilyticaceae; genus JAVVPO01. The sequence continues at coordinate 559 of JBOFPL010000251.1, read as the reverse complement.
TACTTCCTATAAGGATATACATAAAAATAAAAATAAAATTTAATAACCCCTGGCCTGAATCCCCTTTATCCATCGCTTACCTCTTTCTATGTATCTACTCTATAAGCTTTTCTTTATCCTAATTCTAACAAATTCTTATATAAGAGTAAACTCTTATTCTCTTAACTTCATTTATTTCACCTTATTTTTTCTACCTCATCTTAAAGTTACCATCATTTTTTTATTTTTATTTTTTTAGATTATTATTTATCAAGCTTTTCAGACGTTTTCATTTTATCCTATTTTTGCTATTTTACTATCCTATTTTTCATACTAAACATTTTAAATATTGTTTACTTTTGCTAGATACCCATATTCAAATAACCTGTTTTTCATACTTATTATACATTATCTCTCAAATGACCTTTATACATTTATGTTTGATTTTTCTATTTTACAAACAATGTAATTATATGATTTTTTCTTAGTATTACTAAAGTATAGTATTTGTAAACAAATTAGTTATTGCAATCAAACTCTTTTAACTCTATAATAAACTTGCAAAGTTAAATATTAAGAA
>JBOFPL010000250.1:0-5877 GCA_051659885.1 Cellulosilyticaceae bacterium | reverse complement strand
AAGCTTGTAAGTTGCAAATGGAAATTAAAGAATGAATTTTATTTTTTGGTACATCCTATTATTAATTGTTAGTGTGAATTTGATTAATTTGGAGGCTAGATATGTCTAACAACACAGCAAAAAAATTAACTTTAGTTTCGTTAGTACTTATGATTTTCACATCCGTCTATGGATTTGCTAACATGCCACGTGCTTTTTATCTCATGGGGTATGCGGCCATTCCTTGGTACCTATTTGGTGCTATCGGATTCTTTCTCCCTTATGCTTTTATGATGGCTGAATATGGTGCAGCTTTTAAAAGTGAAAAAGGCGGTATTTTTTCTTGGATGCAACGTTCTGTTGGCCCAAAATATGCTTTTGTCGGCACTTTTATGTGGTTTGCTTCCTATATTATTTGGCAAGTGAATGTATCTTCTTCAATCTGGGTACCACTTTCTACTGCAGTATTTGGAAAAGATATTACACAAGAACTTCACTTTTTAGGACTTCAAGGTACCCAAGTATTAGGTTTGCTGGGTATCGGCTGGATTATCTTAGTTACTTTCGTAGCTACTCGAGGATTAGATAAAATTAAAAAGGTAACCTCTTTAGGAGGGCTTGCTATTACTGCACTTAATATTATTCTCTTTATAGGTGGAATCACTATCTTAGTGCTTAGTGGCAACAAACTGGCTCAGCCTATTGCTGATGGACTTAATAGCTTTACTGTTTCTCCTAATCCTAAATATCATTCTACCCTCTCTACTATCTCATTCCTTACTTTTGCAATTTTTGCTTATGGAGGAATTGAAGCTATCGGAGGACTAGTAGATCAAACAGAAAATGCTCAAAAAACCTTTCCTAAAGGTGTAGCTATTTCTGCCATTGTTATATCTATAGGCTATGCATTAGGTATTTTCATGATTGGTATCTTTACTAACTGGGAAACTATTTTAGCAGTTCCTGGTGTAACAACTGCTAATGTCACTTATATTGTTATGCAGAATTTTGGTTTCGTTCTTTCATCTTATTTAGGTGCAAGTGAGCCTACTGCTTTAGTTATTGGTGAATGGGTAGGCCGTTTTGTAGGACTTTCTATGTTTCTTGCTTTATCTGGAGCTTTCTTTACACTCATTTATGCTCCACTTAAACAACTTATAGAAGGTACCCCAAAAGAACTCTGGCCTGAAAAATTTAGTAATCTTGAAAATGGTATGCCTGTTTACGCCATGAAAATTCAAGCTATCATTGTTATCGTGCTCATAGCACTCGTATCTTTTGGCGGTGAGAGTGCAGCTGCATTCTTTGATAAACTTATTATCATGACAAATGTAGCTATGACTATTCCTTATATGTTTTTAGCTGCTGCCTTTCCTTTCTTTAAAAAGAAAACAGAGATTCAAAAGCCTTTCGAAGTCTATAAAAATTACACAATCTCTCTCATTGTTGCTATTGTTGTAACTTGTGTAGTTGGCTTTGCAAATATCTTTTCAATTATTGAACCAGGCCTTGCAAAAGGAAATTGGATAGATACTATTCTATCTGGAGGTGGACCACTTTTATTCGTCCTCATCGCCCTCTTCCTTTATAATCGCTATGAAAAAAATCATTTAAATAATTAATTTCAAAGTAAAAAACATGTATAAGTAGAGTAATTTTCTTACTTATACATGTTTTTATATCCTTTAATATTCTGCTGTAATGGCTACGTACTCAGCTTTTACTATTTTCCTAAGTTCTTCTGGCTCCAGCGTAATCTGTATACCTATTTTTCCTCCACTCACCGTTATTGTCTCCAATTTTTGAGCTGTTTCATCTAAAAATGTTTTAAACAGCTTTTTCATGCCTATTGGAGAACATCCACCTCTAACATACCCCGTAGTTTTAAGTAAATCATTCACATGAAGCATTTCTACTTTTTTCTCTCCAGTTATCTTACTTATCTTTTTAAAATCTAATTCCTTATTGACGGGAATCACACATACATAACATTCTTTAGATATTCCCTGTACTAATAAAGTTTTAAACACTTCATTAGGATTTACTCCCAACTTAGCTGCAACAGCTATGCCATCAATTTTCCCATCTGTTGCTTCATATTCTTTACAACTATAGTTTATTTTATTTTTATCTAATAGCCTAATTGCATTAGTCTTTATTTTAGCCACTCTATTCACTTCCTCTAATAATTTTTTTCTTATTGTATCATAATTTTATATATCTCAAATAACCTTTTACTAAGTTTAGTTTGTAAAATTACTAACCAACTTATGCTAAGGATATATGTTTCATTAATTTTAGTTTTATGTTAAAATATTTTAAATTAATAGTATTTTTACAAGGAGTTTATATGAATGAATCTATTCTGGATGATATCCAACAACAATATACCAATCTTTCAAAATCTGAGAAACGTATAGCTAATTATGTACTTGCTAATCGTTCAGCTGTTCAATATATGACTATCACTACTTTAGCTGAAGAATGTAAAGTGGCTGATGCTACTATTACTAGATTTTGTAAAAAATTAGGCTGTTCTGGTTATAACAATTTTAAACTTTCTCTGGCCAAAAATTTATCTTACACCGCTTCTGATAATCTTAGTTTACATGCTTCAAAAGAAATTACATCTAGCGATAGCATCCTAACAATGTGCGAAAAACTATATTATCTAGAGAATGAATCACTTCATCAAACTTTCCAGTCTCTTGATGAAACTTCCATTGCTACTGCTATTCAATTTCTTTGTCATGCTCATCAAGTATACTGCTTTGGACAAGGTGGCTCTTCTATTATGGCTATGGAAGCCTGGGGAAGATTTATCACACACTCTTCTAAATTTCACTGGGTTCAGGATTCTCATATGCAAGCTATTACTTTAGCTCTCCTAAAAGCCGATGACGTCATCCTATATTTCTGTTATTCAGGTGCAACTTCTGAAATTATGGAAGACCTTATTGTTGCTCAGAAAAGAGGCGTGAAAATTATTTTAATTACTAGATTTTACAAATCTCCGGCAGCAGCTTATGCTGATGTTATTTTATTATGCGGGGGCAATGAAAGTCCTTTAGAAATGGGTTCTGTTCCTGCAAAAATTTCTCAATTATTTCTTATTGATATCCTTTATACTGAGTTTTGTCGTCGAAATAAAGATATCTGTTTAAAGAATAGAGACATTACTACCCAAGTTATTTCAAAAAAACTACTGTAGTATATATAAAAATAAACCTATTAGTATCCTCGTCGAAATACTAATAGGTTTATTTTTATATATATTTTTCTATTTGTTTTTTCCAAACGAGATAGCCTTCTCCATTCAAATGAACACCATCTCTAGTATAATCACTCTTTAACTCATTATTTTCATTTATAAAGTGATCATAGAGATTAATATAGGTATAGTTATACGCTCCTACTAATTCTTCTAACATTTTATTCACAGCTTGAACTACAGTATTATCAATTGGATGTGCATATTCTGTATTATTGACAGGCAGGCAACTTTGGACGTATACTTCACATCCTTCTAAGGATTTAAATTGGTTTAGAATCACTTGATATTCTTCCCTCATTTGGTTAGCACGTTTGCCATCCATGATATCATTGATTCCTATTTTAATAAATATTTTAGCTGGTTTATTCGCTAGTAAATTGGGTATTCTATGTTCTAGCCAGGTTAAGCGATCACTATCTATTCCTCTATTAATGATATTAGAATCCTCAAACATCTCAGCCCATTCATTTCTCTGAGTGATTGAATCTCCTACAAACATAATACATCCCTCTTTTGGTGGAAGTACTTCAAAAGTTTCTCTCCTATTTAATACATAAGGCCATGGCTCTGGTGACTCTATATATCCTTCTTTTATTAGATTTTCCTTGTTCACACTTTTTCCCCCTTTAGATTTTTAATGATTGTTTTCATTTTTATTATACCTAATCAAAAAATAATTTTCACTATTTTTTATAAAATAAAATATTTTTCAACGCATTAAATCAAAAAAATATTAAAGAGCAGCACCCTAAGGCCACTGCTCTCCATTTTATCTCATATTAGTAACATACGGTCGTTATCTAATATTTTATCACTTTCTTTTTTAAATAAATCTAGTACCTTCTCTACTGTAAGATTTTTGCGTATTTCTTCCGGAATATCTAAAATAATCTTCCCATTATCCATCATAATTGTTCTATTTCCTAATTCTAATGCCGAATTAATATTATGGGTAATCATGAGTGTTGTTATCTGATTTTCACTTACAATCTTCTTAGTTAAGTTTAATACTTTTTCTGCTGTCCCCGGGTCAAGTGCTGCAGTATGCTCATCTAACAACAGTAACTTAGGGGTTACTAGCGTACTCATTAGTAATGTAACAGCTTGCCTCTGTCCACCTGATAACAATCCCATCTTTGTTTTCATTCTATCCTCTAGTCCTAAATCTAGCTCAGCTAATCGCTCTCTAAAGAGTTCTCTCTCTTTTTTACTAATTCCTATTTTAAAAGTTTTTTGATTACTTCTTGAATAAGATAATGCTAAATTTTCTTCAATAGTCATCGCTGGGGCAGTGCCTTTAAGAGGATCTTGAAAAAGTCTTCCTATTAACTTAGCTCGCTTATGCGTATCCATAAATGTGATATCTTTATCATCTAATAAAATTTGCCCCGTATCTACTAGCAAATTACCTGCTAAAGCATTAAATAGAGTAGATTTACCTGCTCCATTGGAACCAATAATCGTTACAAAGTCTCCTTGTTTAAGATCAAGTTTTACATCATTTAAAGCGATCTTTTCATTAACAGTTCCAGGATAAAAAGTTTTAGATATATTATCTATTTTAAGCACGTTTGGCACCTCTTCTCTTCTTCTTACTTAACACCATTTGTTCTTTAATAGCTGGATAAGAAATTGCTAAAGCTACAATTACTGCCGAAACAAGCTTCATACTAGAAGCTGATATATTTACCTCAAATGCAGCTGCAATAATGAATCGATAAATTAGTGACCCTATAACAACTACTATAGCATTTTGAACAATGTTCCTCTTTCCAAAAATCACTTCTCCTATAATTAAAGACGCAAGCCCCATTACAACCATTCCTACTCCCATATTTACATCTGCAAAACACTGATACTGTGCCAATAATGCTCCTGATAACCCTACTAAAGCATTGGCTAACCCTAATCCTACCGTCTTTGTAAAGTTTACATTAATTGAAGACGCACTTACCATATCCGGATTATCTCCTGTTGCACGAATAGCTAACCCTAATCTTGTATATAAAAAGGCTACCACACCTCCTACTAGTACTATACAACTCACTAACCCGATTACCCAAGATGGCATAGTAACGAATAAGGTTTGTGCTTTAGCTAACGGTATGTTAGGTTTGCCATTCATCACCATAATATTTATTGAATATAACCCCGTCATCGTTAAAATACCTGCTAAAATAGGTTGCACTTTTAACTTAGTTTGAAGTGTAGCTGTAACGATTCCAGCTACCATCCCTGCTAATGCACCACAAATAATAGCTAGCACTGGATGCCCTGCCAAAACTAGCATCGCAGACACTCCTGCTCCCAATGTAAAGCTTCCATCTACTGTAAGATCTGGTATATCCAATATACGATAGGAAATAAACAAACCTAATGTCATAATGCCATAAAATAAACCTAACTCTATTGCTGAAAGTATTGCTAAAGCACTCATTTTCTCACTCCTAATTCTATCTTTTATTCTACAACAATTGCATTTAGAGCTTCACTTGGTGCACCAATACTATTTGCCGTTGTTTTATTAATCACTTTTTGAAAATTGTCTAATGTCGCTACTGGAACTTCTGAAATAGTTTTCCCTTTAAGTACATCAGTTGCCATTTGAGCTGTTTTTTTGCCTA
>JBOFPL010000249.1:0-6424 GCA_051659885.1 Cellulosilyticaceae bacterium | reverse complement strand
ACCATAACTTCCCACCTAAACTTGGAATAAAGATAGCTTTAAGATAATCATTTTCCAATCTTACAACTTCTACCTCTTGTTCTTCTAAATTCCTAACATATACATTTTGTTGCGTATATGGATAAATAGTTGATACTGTACCAAAGCCTACATGAATCGGATCATTTTCATCTAGTTGACTTTTTAATCCATTTTGTAAAATATCGATTTGTGAAATAAACGGAATACTTGCACTCTCATCCCATCTACTTATTCTCATTGGAACTTTTTCAAATTGTAATAAGGTAGCCATGTTATTCTCCTTTAATTTTAAAATTTATAAAACTTTATATTATTATATAATATAAAAACAATAACTTAAATGTATTTTCTTTACCTTGGTATGTATTTTTTTATCTTTTCTGCATCACAATAAAAGCACTCTTTATTTACCTTTACAGGTGTATAAAAAGTGCTTCTGTGTTCTTTAATAGTTCTCTATAACACTTTTAACTAGCTGGCTCCATCTAGATAAGCGTTCTGGCTTATAGTTAACCGTACTTATATCTTTTAAAATAAATTCACAAGGTGTACCATACTGCTCGCTGGCCCTAAGTGTTTGTCTAATTTCACGCTTGATCTGCTCTTCATCCATTGTTTGCGTGGCTACAAATGCTGGATTAGGTTTTCTTGAAATAACATAATCTTTTCTCATGTTAGCAGCTGCAATCTCGACATCCGCCCAAGGGCTAATTGAGATTTTTCTTACATTAGGTATTTTACGTATAATATCTATTTTTTGATGTAATGGCTCACAACATCCATAATACACCAATCCACATCTTTCATAATATCTTTTAGCATATTCTATTTCAAATTCATCATGCATCTGTGGCGAACAGCTAGAAAAAATTTGTCCCATACCATATGCCCAACAATCTTTTCCCCTTACATTGATCCCATCAAATGTTCGGGTTGGTAATTCATCTGTAAATGCCCCTGTACAATGTATAGTTGTTACATCTTTTTCTAATACATTTAGTGTTTCATATTGATTTAGGATACTTAATTCAATTTGAGTAAGCTTTTCCATTATGGCATGAATAAATTCCGGACGATCCATCATATCCATAAGTAATGGTGTTACCCCTCTATACATTGTTAATTGGTCCCACACTCTAAATCCTGGACTAACCCCCATCATTCTTACAGGTAAGATATTTTCAAAGATATCTGAAGCTATACTTTCATGGTAATCAGTTAACTCCTGATCTAAAATAATGATAGGCTCATGTATTTTATCTAATGCTTCTTCATCCTCTAATGCATCTATGTATTTATGCGAGACCACATCATTATTTTTATCTATCGCTTCAATTTCCTCATGTATAGAAATCCCTACCCCTGTACTTTTAATAGCTTTACCTATCCCAATATAGGGCATAACCACCATATCCGTATCCATATGTGTCCATTTATAAATACTCTGTCTTAAATTATTTTCTATACCTCTACAAAAATCATCCTCACATCTTAGCGTTAATTCATCATTGATATTTAACTCATGCCATGGTAATTGATCTATCATAACCATCGGTTTATTCGGTTTTAAACTATTAATCTTCTTCCAATTTTCTATATTAATTTTTTGCTGGTCTAAATGAGCAATTTCTGAATACACCTTTCCTAACTCTCTTAAAATCTCTTTATCTTTTAAACTAATTCCCATCTTTTCATCTCCCTATACCCTTTTATAACTAAATTGTATAGTAAGCATGAGATTTAAGATATAACAGGAATTCACTTCTATCTTGCAAATAATCACTTTAAGGAATTTTATTTCCAATATGATAAGATGGATTTTGATTATAGTAGTGTTTAAAATCTCTACTCAATACATTAGGATCACTATACCCTAGTAACCTTGCAGTTTCTTTAACACTCTTCCCATTAGTTAAATATTTTTTTGCATAATTCATTTTAGTTTTTATGATGTATTGTCTAGGTGATAATCCTACATACGTTTTAAATTTTTTAATCATATAATTCTTATTGTATCCTACTAAATGAGCTAATTCTTCATTAGTGATTTCTTTGATTAGATGAGTATCAATATACTCTACTATCGTTGCTATAAAAGCCACGTAGTCTTTTTTCATAGGATAAACTTGTTGCAGTCTTATAATTAAAGCTTCAAAAATCTTTTCTATAACCTCTTGTTCTTCTTGCTGAGTTACCTCTAATGCATGAATTAAATACTCTTCTACTGTATTTTTTTCTATAGATATTTCTAATACTTTTTCTACTAAAGGTACAGGATAATCCAAATGAAACCACATCACCTCCAAAGGCTTCTCTGGATTATGCACCATCGTATATTCATGATTACATGGGAATATATAAATATGACGCGACTTTAATTGCAGTAGGCTTGCTTCTTCTCTATAAGTTGCTTCTCCATTATATACATAATAAATTCTATGGAACGAATCCCCTGTTGCATTTACCCTCCAGTTTCTATCACATACTTGTTTGTTATAACTCAAAATATTTCCTTTCATCTCTCCCTCCTAGAGCTGATCACACAATCAAATAATTTTTAGTTTTAATCAACAAATGAGCTATAAAACTAGATTACAATTAGTTTTATAGCTCATTTTAATATATGAAAGTTTATGTATCTTTTATCCTTGTTTTAAATTTCTCTAGCAATTCCTAACTTTCTACTTACATAAAGTAAATTATCTACATCACTTTGTACAAGATGTCCTTCTTTATTTGGTGGTAAGTTAATGACTAACAAATTATCTTGTTTAACTAAGTCTGTATAGTTTTTAATAATAGTTTCTGGATTAATAAGTGGCTTAGCTTCATACTCATCACAGTAGAACCAACTAAATTCCTCTCTTGAACAAATAGTCATTTCAAATGGCATATAATATGTATTACCTTCAAAAGTATAAAGTTTAGGGTCATTTTCTTCTCTACACATGAATGGATCCCATAATCTAAAGTCTGATGGGAATTGTTTAATCGGGTCATAAAGCTCATAGTTTTCTGGTCTATATCTTGTATCTGGTACACCTGTTAATGTACGATCTCCTATGGTATGATTAACACCTATTTGGCAGTTAGGCTGTAGACGTTTCACCACATCATATACTCTATCTAATTGCCATTTTTCACAAGTATAATCCCATGCCCCATCTAGCCAAAGTTCTATAACTTCTCCATATGTGCCATCTAACAATTCAGTAAGTTGATTACACATGTAAGGTACATACCCCTCATCAAAATCATTTATATAAGTTGGTTCATGTCTATCCCATAGTGAGTAATAAAGACCTAATTTAAGCCCATACTTCTTACAAGCCTCTGAAACAGCTTTCACTACATCTGTTTGATTAGACGTATTAGTTACTGCATAATCTGTATACTTTGTAGGCCATAAACAAAACCCATCATGATGCTTTGTAATGAGTATTACATAGTTCATACCTGCTTCATAAGCTGTCTTTACCCACTCTTCTGCACATATCTCTGTTGGTTTATAACTTTCTAAAGGTAATGTTCCATCTGACCATTCTGTATTATTAAAAGTATTAATTCCAAAATGAATAAACATCCCAAATTGTCTTTTGATTTGTTCTACTTGCGCCTCAGTTGGCTGCTCACTTGGTATTTGAACCTTATAATTATTGTTTTCCATTCTACTTCTCCTAACATTATTTCAATGTAATAATTTTTTACGCTTTCATAGCTTGATTATACTCCCATCTAACTTTTATAATAAAGGTATATTCATTATTGATTTATGGTATATTTTTGCTATATTAAGGAGTGACATCATGCATAACTTTGAAATGTTAGAAGGATTTCGTTTTAAAAATAAATCTCCTGACGAAGTTTTCTGTAGACATTTTTATAAAATTAACGAATTAGGATGTATGCAAGTACCTGATCAGTTTAAAATAATTCGGGATGGTACCTATCCTTATCACGTTCTTCACTATGTCTATGGTGGTAGAGGGATCCTCAGTGTCAATAATCAGCATTATAAGATTCAAGTAGGTGATTGTTTTATTCTCGGCACAGGAAAACCTCACCTCTATGCTAGTGAAGAAACCAATAATCTTAAAGTTATTTGGCTTGAATTCTATGGCAATAATACAACTGAACTCGTCAATCTTTTATTAGGAAAGAACATACATGTTCTTCATGAACCTTATACAACACCTATTGCCTCTCTATTAGTTGAACTTATAAAGTTTATTCAATCCGTATCTGACCCTAATGATTTTGATCTCACTAGACAAATGTATGCACTTTTAGTAACACTTATTGAACAAGGTTTAAATGCTTATGCTGATAATCCTAACCCAACTGTTCATTTACCTCTATATATTGAAAAATCACTAACCTTTATAGCCGAAAATCTTTGTAGTAATATAAAAATAAGAGAGCTTGCTGACTATGTGAATTGTCATCCTTCCTATTTTAGTAGAAGTTTTTCTGCCTATATAGGTATTTCACCTTATAAATATATTCTTATCAAAAAAATCGAGTATGCGATTAGTCGTATACTCGATTCTGAAGTAACAGCTACTCAACTAGCTGATGAACTTGGCTTTGTCGATACTACTCATTTTACTAAGGTATTTAAAAAAATCACTGGGCAAAGTATTAGTGAATATAAAAAAATGAATCTCCTTTAACTAATAAATCCTTTTAAATTCTTTAGGAGATACACCTGTTACTTCTTTAAATTGATTAGAAAATGTAAATGGATCTGTATATCCCAGTGAAATTGAAATTTCTTTTATTGAATGATTTCCTGCTAACAAAAGTCCCTTTGCTAAATTAATACGTTCTTTGACCATATATTGCGAAGGAGCCATCCCCATTTTATGTTTAAAGGTTTTTCTAAATTTTTCATAGCCTACCCCTAACTCTATACAAATCTCTTCTATAGCTACCCTTGAGGTAGCATATTTTTTGAGCAGATTACAAGCTTCTATCATTTGTTCATTCTCTTTGCTTTCATTTTGCTCATGTAAAGTATAGATATGATAAATTATTTTTTGGCATTCAAATAGGAGTAACGGCAGTTCTTTTTCTGTTGCATTTTTAAATTTTTTTAATAACTCTTCTAGTGTTTTGATTAAAGCATAGCTTACCCCAGGATAAAGTACATCTTCATCTTTAGTAGCAATCCCCATATTAACCATATTTTCAAATGTATCTCGTCCAAAACAGATAAAGAATTCTAGCCACCTTCCATCAGGTTCTATATAGGTATGATGGAGTTTACCAGGTATTCTTTGTACAAAACACCCTGGAAAAAGTGCATACTCTTTTCCTTTATCATCTATATGTCTTCCTTTTCCACTTATTAAAAGTAATCCACCATAATTTTCAAATACCGTATTCACATTACTATCTTGTTTATATTTCTTGTGTAAAAATCCACATGATATATTACCATAATATTCTTTTGTGCCAATAATCTTATGTACTGTATCATTTTTATAACATGCTTTTGCTATTTCTATCATCACTCTATTCCCTTCATCCCAAATAACACATGTTTGTTACCAATCTACTAATTCTATTCTAGCTATTTTTAGTATATTATAAATTTAATTAGAATTAAAATACTTTGTTACATATAAAAGGAGAATTCTCATGAATAACAGAGAAAATTATTTATCAATTATTAAACGCAAAGGCTATGAGCGTATGCCAGTTGATTTTAGTTTATGTGCCTCTTTAGTTGAACAGTATAAGGCTAATGAAAAATCTGATTTACCTTATACGGATTACTTTAATATGGTTAATAAATGGATTGGTTGGCAAAGGCCTACTGATACTGACTTATCTCGTTTTAAAAAATACTATCCTTTCGACTTCAAACCTGGTACTACAGTTGATGACTGGGGTGTAGCTAATGAACCAGGTAGTGAAGCTGCTATGCACATGACTCATATGCTTCATCCTATGGAAAACTTTGATAGTATTGAACAAATCAAAGAATATCCCTTCCCTGAACTTACTCTCGGTGCACCAGATGAATTTAAACAAAGAGTATTAGATGTTCACTCTAAAGATTTTATTGCAGTAGGAAATATGCAATGTACTATTTGGGAAACAGCTTGGTATATGCGAGGTATGGAAAATCTCATGATGGATATGATGATGGAAGATGAAATGGCTGAGTATCTTTTAGATGAAGTAACTAAGCGTGCTATCATCCGTGCTCAAAATTATGTAGCATCTGGTGTAGATGTCCTTTATCTAGGGGATGATATCGGTATGCAAAAAACAATCATGATGAGCCGTGACCTATACTGCACTTGGCTCAAGCCAAGACTCAAACAAGTCATTGATGCTGCTCGTCAAATTAATCCAGATATTGCAGTGTTCTATCACTCTTGTGGATACGTTA
>JBOFPL010000248.1:0-4254 GCA_051659885.1 Cellulosilyticaceae bacterium | reverse complement strand
TATATGTCCTCCCTCAATCTCTACTTTAAACATCGCATTTGGTAACTTTTCTATCACTGTTCCCTCTACTTCGATAACATCACCTTTTGCCAAGTTACAAACCTCCTTATTCAATAGAAGTCTTGTTTAAATATTCATCAATCCCTTTTCTGATATCACTATCATTAATAGGGGTACCTTCTATAGTTTTTTTCTTTATCCATTGTAAGGTTGTGTTAGTTGGTTGAACATGCTTTTTTTTCTTTAATTTAGGTGAATCTACTTTACGTAGATCCCCATCTATTAAATGTACATATTCTTCTTCTATACTTATTACTACAAATGGTCTACCTTTATCTCTACCACATTTTGAAAAAACTATTTGTCCTAATGAGTGCCTTTCTTTCATTCTGTCACCTCGTTATTTCTGAGGGTTAGAATAATTGGCTCATCATCAGTAATTACTATAGTATTCTCATAATGAGCAGATGGTAATCCATCTCTAGTTACGAATGTCCAATCATCATCTAGACATTTTACTTGCCATGTTCCCATGTTTATCATAGGTTCTATAGCTAGCGTCATACCTTTTTGTAGTTTGATTCCTCTGCCTGGAGCTTTGTAATTTGGTACTTGTGGCTCTTCATGTAATTCCTTACCGATGCCATGCCCTACCAAATCTCTAACTACGCCAAATCCATGCGCTTCTACATACTGTTGAATAGCTGCAGATATCTGTCCTAGATGATTGCCTGCTTTCGCATATTTTAATCCTTCAAAGAAACTTTGCTTTGTAACTTCAATTAACTTCAAAACATCAGGTGACACATCTCCGACTGGATAAGTCCTAGCAGCGTCAGCATGATATCCTTTATAGTATACCCCAAGGTCCACACTTACTATGTCACCTTGTTTGATTTTTCTACTACCTGGTATCCCATGAACAACTTCTTCGTTAATTGAAATACATGCTGATCCTGGATATCCACAATAGCCTTTAAAGGAAGGTTTAGCATGTTTGCTTCTAATATACTTTTCCGCTATATCATCTAATTCCTTAGTTGTTATCCCTGGCTTTACATGTTGTTCTACCAGTTCATGAGCTTCTATAAGTATTTGAGCTGCTTCTTGCATTAACTTAATTTCCTCGTCGGATTTAATGGGAATTGGCATTTTAGTTCACTCCTAATGCTTTCTTTACCCTTGCACTAACATCCTCTACAGTACCAACTCCGTCTATCTCAAGTACCTTACCTTGTTTTCCATAGAAATCAATTAAAGGTTGTGTTTGTGCATGATAAACTTCTAATCTCTTTTTAACTGTTTCTACTTTATCATCTTCTCTTTGAACAAGAGTAGTAGAACATTCATCACAGCTTCCTGCAACTCTTTCTACTTTATATAAATTATGATAAGAAGCACCACAACTTGGGCAAACAGTTCTTCCAGCCATACGTTCGATTATCACTTCATCAGGTACTTCTACATCCACCACATTATCTATTGGCATCTCAAGCTCACTTAGCATTACATCTAATGCTTCAGCTTGTGGAATAGTCCTTGGGAATCCATCTAAGATCATCCCATTCTGGCAATCATCTTGCTTAAGTCTATCCTTTACAAGTGCAATTACAAGCTCATCGGGTACAAGTTGACCTTGATCCATGTATCTTTTTGCTTCTTGGCCTAATGGTGTGTTTTTAGAGATATGCTCTCTAAAAATATTACCTGTTGAGATAGTTGGAATACTGTATAACTTCATAAGCATTTCTGCTTGTGTTCCTTTACCTGCACCTGGCGCACCTAATAGTATTAATCTCATACGTGGCCTCCTATTTTATAAGAATCCTTTATAATGACGCATTAACATCTGTGATTCTAGTTGTTTAACTGTTTCTAATGCTACTCCAACTACGATAAGAAGTGATGTTCCTCCGAACGCTACTTGCATATTGAAGATTGCAGTAAACAATAGTGGCGTTAATGCTAGAATTGCAAGGAAAATAGCTCCCATTAATGTTACATGCGTTGCTACTTTTGATAAGTAGTCTGATGTTGGCTTTCCTGGTCTAATACCTGGAATGAAACCGCCACCTTTTTTCATGTTAGATGCTATATCTACTGGATTAAATGCAATAGTTGAATAGAAAAATGCAAATGCAAAGATTAGAATCACATATAGTGTTCCCCCTATTGGAGAAGTCCATCTTAAATTTTCTATTATTGTTAACCATCCTTCACTTGGATTTTTAACAAAAAGTCCTGTAATAATCTCTGGAAACTGAATCAGTGACATAGAAAAAATTACTGGTAGTACTCCTGCTAGGTTAACTTTAATAGGAATATTTTGAGATTGACCACCATATACTTTACGTCCTGCTGTACGCTTCGCATATTGTACTGATATTCTTCTCTCACCTAATGACATAAATACAGTAAATCCGATTAGTATTACAAATAATAATACTAATATTGCTGCTTTTAGGTAATTATCATATGATAATAGGCTCATTGCTCCTTGTGGAAGTGCCGATACGATATTGATGAAGATAATAAGCGACATCCCATTTCCTACACCTTTTTGTGTAATCTGTTCGCCAATCCACATAACTAGCATTGATCCTGCAATGAAAGATATCAGTGCAATAGCAAATCCTAAAATACTTTGATCAATAAGAACACCTTGTTGTTTTAACATAAATGTTGTTCCACCTGCTTGAAGTAAAGCAATCGCTAATGTTAAATACCTAGTATACTTATTAATCTTTTTCTTTCCATCTTCGCCTTCTTTTGAAATCTCTTCTAGTCGTGTTATAGCGATAGTTAAAAGTTGTATGATAATAGAGGATGTGATGTAAGGCCCTACACCAAAGGCAAATAATGCCATTGACCCAAAGGCCCCACCAGTAATAATGTTCATTAAAGAAAGAACATTATTAGAACCAGCATCCATCATTTGTGAAATCGCTTCTGGATTAATACCTGGAACAGGTATATGTGCACCAATTCTAATTAGTGCCATCATCCATATGGTGAAAATCATCTTTTGTCGAAGTTCCGGTACTCTCCATGCATTTTTAAGAGTTTTAAACACCTACATCACCTCTGCTTTTCCACCCACAGCTTCAATTTTTTCGATAGCTCCAGCACTGAATGCATTAGCTTGAACAGTTAATTTTTTTGTAAGTTCACCTTTAGCAAGAATCTTAACTCCATCTCTTGGATTTTTGATGATTCCTGCTTCGATCATTGCATCAATGTTAACTACTGCACCATCTTCAAAACGGTTTAATAATTCTACGTTGATTCCAACGATCTCTAAGCTATTACGGTTAGTGAATCCACGTTTTGGAAGTCTTCTATA
The DNA here is from genome assembly GCA_051659885.1 of Cellulosilyticaceae bacterium. Lineage (GTDB taxonomy): Bacteria > Bacillota > Clostridia > Lachnospirales > Cellulosilyticaceae > JAVVPO01. The sequence goes on along the minus strand of JBOFPL010000248.1, from coordinate 911 downwards.
TAAAGGCATTTGCCCCCCTTCAAAACCTGGTCTAACTCCACCACCACTTCTTGCATTTTGTCCTTTGTGTCCTTTACCAGCAGTTTTACCGTTACCAGATCCATGACCTCTACCTACACGGAAACTTTCTCTTTTAGAACCTTCTGATGGTCTTAATTGACTTAAATTCATGTCTTGGCACCTCCTTCTGTTCTGAAATATTTATTATTCGTTGATTTCTTCTACTTTTATTAAGTGTTTAACGCTATGAATCATTCCACGGATAGCCGCGTTATCTTCATGAACGTTTGAACTATTAATTTTTCTTAATCCGAGCGCTTCGATAGTTTTTCTATGCTTTGGAATAGCTCCGATTGTGGATTTTACTAAAGTTATGTTTAATTTAGCCACTGAACCTTCCTCCTATCCTAGAAGCTCTTCTACAGTTTTTCCACGAAGTTTAGCAACTTCTGATGGAGTTTTAAGTGTAGCAAGCCCTTCGATTGTAGCATGAACTACGTTTTTCTTATTGTTTGAACCTAAAGATTTAGTTCTGATGTTACGGATACCTGCAAGTTCAAGCACGGCACGTGCTGGACCTCCAGCGATAACTCCAGTACCCTCTTTAGCTGGTTTAAGAAGTACTCTAGCACTTCCAAACTCTCCAACAAATTCATGGTAAATACTATCTGCAGCGTTTCTTTCGATGAAGATAAGGTTCTTTTTAGCATCTTCGATACCTTTTTTGATTGCATCTGGAATCTCCATAGCTTTCCCTAAACCTACACCTACATGTCCATTTCCATCTCCAACTACTACTAAAGCAGAGAAACGGAATGTACGACCACCTTTTACAACTTTTGTTACACGTTTAATTGTAACAACTTTTTCTTTAAGATCTAATGTTTTATGATCTACTAATTGTCTTCTAG
>JBOFPL010000247.1:0-3816 GCA_051659885.1 Cellulosilyticaceae bacterium | reverse complement strand
AATATTATACATTTATTTTTTGTTTACTTCTTGTACTACTAACTATTCCTATGTCATTACTTTTCTTTAGCTCCTCAAAAAAGCAACAAGAAAAAGAACTCTCTCATTATAAAGATACTCAAATTCAACTTGCTAGTACGGCATCTCATTTTATTGATACCGAATTCTCTAATCTAATCAAAACAAACTGGTCTATTCTTTCAGATGAATCACTTATCAAATTCTTAAAAAATTCTTCTGCTGACTTACAGTCTCCAGATCTCTTTAAACGCAAAGAGGGGATTAAAAGGGTTCAAAGCTATCTTAATTTAGTTCCTATGGTTAGAGATATTTTTTTAGTTTCAAAATATGAAGATATTATTCTTTCTAGTTCTGGCTGGTTTAATAAAAATTCTTTTATCACTACCTATTTTCCTAGCCATCTTATTAACCTAGATACTGATATTATTAATCCTTTGTTTCCAATTAATAGTTTATCACTTTGTACTCAAAAAGCTTGTACTAACTCAAACTGTAAAAATGCTTTTTATATTTCATGCTATGTTTATACTAAACCTTCCACATTTGATGTTATTTTTGTGGTCGATAAATTAGCATTTATTTCTTATGTACAAAATTTAGTAAGTAATAACTTTCAAGAAGTAAGTATCTCTACTCAAGATTCTCTCCTGTATCAGAATCTTTCTATGCCTTTTTCACCAGACTACACTTTTACTTCTGATTATACCAGCCTGACTTATAGCTTTGACTTCTTTGATTTACATATACCATTTTTAATGGACAACCTATTGATTAGTTTTATAACTATTTTTTGCTTATGTTTTACCATTGCTGCCCTATTATCTTTTATCTTAGCTAAACCAACTTATCGGATTCATTTAAAAATCTATAAGCATCTATCAGATTTTGACCTCTCTTCGTTTAAACGCTACTTAGGTTTAAATAATCCGCTGCAAATATTAGAAGCTTCTATCACTCATATCATCACTTCAAAAGAAACACTGAATAATAAAGTATTAAGTTATAAAAATATGATTAACGAAACACTTTTATTGAATATTTTATTGAGTCCAAATAGTGAAGAATATCTAGCTGAAATTCTTGATTCCTGCCCTTGGCTAAATCCTAATGGTGCATATTCTATACTTCTTATTAATATTCAAGATTTTTCTTCTAACTCCTATGTCACTACTTGCATTGAACCTATATTAAATGATTTTGCTCAAACTCATTCTATTACTTATCAATCCATTAACATTTTAAATAGTGATGTTGGATTCTTAATAGCTTATAAAAAAGAAGACCCTACACTAGTATATTTGCTTGAAGAATTACTGACTCGTACACTCCAGAACATCTCTGTCTATACAGGACCTATCTCACATGGTATTCGAGGTATTCATGATTCTTACTCACTGGCTAGGCAAAAGCAGCAAAAATCTCTTTATAATACTTCTAGCATTGTAGAAGGCTACTTTTATCCTATTCATCTAGAATTACAACTCATTACTAACCTTAAACTTGCAAATCATCCTGCTTTATTTTCTATCTTAGAAAATATATTTATTGAAAACGATAAATTAGATTTAACTTTAATTCAGTTAAAAAAATTATACTTTATTATTTTTGAAACATTTGACCGCTATGCTCATGAAATTAATTTTGATATTACCTCTAATAGAGAAACATTCCTCAAAAGTTTAACCCATAATATTTCTAATGTACCTGATATACTACTCAATCTATCTCAAGACCTTTTAACCTATAATCAACATCATTGTATAGAAGATAGCCCTACATTAGAAGATGAAATTTTCACTTATATTCACAATAACTTTTGTAATTCTACATTATGTATTGATACTGTTTCAGCAGAATTTCAAATTTCTCGGTCATACTTACATAAGATCCTTAAATCAGCTACAAATAGTACATTGCCTGATTTAGTCAATCATTTACGTATTAAAAAAGCTATGCACTTAATTGAGCTTAATCAAAATACAATCTCTGATATTTCAAAAGATGTAGGCTATGATAGTTATAGCACTTTTAAGCGTGTATTTATTAAAATTGCAGGTGTTTCTCCTAGTGATTATAGGCGTTTGCATTGTTCTAATTGATTTTATCTCACCATAGCAAAAGCAGCATTCCCTCATATTGATTTTAGGAATGCTGCTTTTGCTATGGTTTTTATTAATCTATTTGAATTTTAATTCCTATTGGATACTCCATTGGTATTGGCATTTTGAATTGAATATGTAGTCCCTCTTCATCTCTACTATATCCAACTTTCTCTTGATTTCCTAAAATACTAATCTCTTTAATATCAAAATCTCCTCCACCTATGCTAGATGTCTTTTTCATACTTTTAATTGTTACTTTACCATCTATAGGCACTTCTAATACGAATGCATAAACTGTCCCCTCTTTATAGGTAAATCGAATATCTTCACTTGTAAAATGAGCCCTCTGGGTATCTGTAAAAGCTCCCTCTGGTACTTCTGTAGGACCTTCTCCAAAAACATGCCAGAATGTAGTATCATAAATTCCTTCTCCATTCACTTTCATCCATTCACCTATTGCTATCAAAATATCTGTTTCTTCTTTTGTAAATGTCCCGTCTGCTTTAGGTCCTATATTTAACAATAGACAACCATTTTTACTTACCACATCAATCAAATCACATATAATATCCTTAGGAGCTTTAAAACTATTATTTTCTGTATATCCCCAAGAATTTTTAGCAATGGCTGTATCATTCTGCCAAAGTTTGGGATTAATTTTATTTAATTGCCCACGCTCAATATCATATACTGCTACTGTAGGCGCAAAAGCTTCATACTTATAATTGATTGTAACCTCTTCTTCCCATTCCAAAGCTCTATTATAATAATATGCTGCAAATTTTTTAAGGTAAGGTTTAAATGCTATATTATGAATCCACCAATCAAACCACATGATTTTAGGTTTATACTTATCTACAATCTCACACGTTCTTGCTAACCAATCCTCTAAATATTCTTTTGTCGGAGGCATAGCATAAATATCATGGGTTTCTTCTCCTCCAGGTGCTGCCGGTCCATAAAATGTCTCATATTTAGAATCATTTACATCTGAATCAAACTCCCTTCCTCCATTTAAGAACCAATAATGTTCAGCTCTATGGCTAGATGCACAAAATACAATACCTTCTTTTTCAGCTTCTTCCTTAATTTCACCTAGTATATCCCTCTTGGGTCCCATCTCCACTGCATTCCATGGACTCAATTCACTTCCATACATTTGAAATCCATCATGATGTTCTGCCACCGGCATCACATAGCCTGCACCTGACTGCTTAAAGAGTGCTATCCATTTCTTTGCATCAAACTTTTCAGCTTTAAACAAAGGAATAAAGTCTTTATATCCAAATGCTTTATGTCCCCCATATTTTTCTATATGGTATTGGTATTCTTTGCTTCCTACTCTATAAGCATTTCTAGGATACCATTCATTACCAAAAGCAGGCACTGAATAGACTCCCCAGTGAATAAAAATACCAAATTTAGCTGCTTGATACCATTTAGGTATAGGATGATTACTTAATGATGCCCAATTATCTTTATACTGACCTTCCTCAATTACTTTTTCTATCTCCTCTAGATATTGTTGTGTATTCATCTTCTAATCCTCCACCATATTTTTTATTATTTTTTGAGGTGATAATCCCTTAAACTGATAAAATTGCTTTGCATTTAATCCTAAAAACTTCTCTTTATCTTCTATCTTTAACTCACTCGTTTGATTCATAAAATCCCATGACATCTTATACGTAAT
>JBOFPL010000246.1:0-8151 GCA_051659885.1 Cellulosilyticaceae bacterium | reverse complement strand
CCCCAACTTCTTTAATAGTGAAAGTTTCATTTCTCATCCTTATTCCCCTATCTTTTGTATTTTTCTCATTTACTACATTATACCATATTTTTACATATATTCAATAGATTTGGTTTTCTCTTTCCAAATTATTCTATTTAAGATTTATGTAATTTTAATTACTACGTTTTAGCTTGACAATATTATATGCACAGTATATACTTTGAATATCAAATCTTATTATTTTAAATTAATACTTTGATATTCAAAATTATAGAGGTGATAATTTATGCAATTCTCAGAACTTAATATAGGTGGTTTAAAACCCAAATTTCCAATTATTCAAGGAGGAATGGGTATAGGTATTTCTCTTAGTTCTCTTGCAAGTGCTGTCGCTAATGCTGGTGGAATAGGTGTAATCTCTGGGGCTCAAATTGGATTTAGAGAAAAAGATTTTATTAAAAATCCATTAGAAGCTAATCTTCGTGGCTTAGAGAAAGAAATCAAAAAGGCTCAATCTGAAGCTCCAAATGGCATTATAGGCCTTAATTTAATGGTAGCCATGAAAAACTATGCAGACTATGTCAAAAAGGCTGTAGAATGTAAAATTGATTTAATTATATCAGGTGCTGGTTTACCACTTGATCTTCCTACCTTTACCAAAGGTAGCTCTACAAAACTTGCGCCTATTGTTTCCTCTGCTAAAGCAGCCCGTATTATTTGTCGCATGTGGGATAAGAAAAATAATTGTGCTCCTGATGCAATTGTAGTAGAAGGACCTCTAGCGGGTGGTCATCTTGGATTTCATAACGAGGAATTTGATAATCCTCCTAATGTCTTAGACATTGTAAAAGAAGTAAAAGAAATAGCAAAAGAATACGGTCAAAAGTATCAAAAATATATACCTGTAATAGCTGCTGGTGGTATCTATACCGGTGAAGATGTAGCCCATGCCCTTACTAATGGAGCTGATGGAGTTCAGATGGCTACTCGTTTTGTTACTACTCACGAGTGTGATGCCTCCGATGCCTTTAAACAAACTTATCTTGATTCAACTGAAGAAACTATAGGTATTGTTAAAAGTCCAGTAGGAATGCCCGGTAGAGCTATTTTAAATGATTTTATTACTAATCCTCGTGGTAATAAGGCTTGTTTCTATAAATGCCTACATAAGTGCTCTATTACTGATATTCCTTATTGTATTTCACAAGCACTTATTAACGCCTATGAAGGTGATACAGAAAATGCACTTCTGTTTTGTGGCAGTAATGCATATAAATCTACTCAACTAGAGTCTGTCTCCGAAATTTTCATTGAAATAGGTAATGCCTTGATTAATTGCGATGAAGCTCTTGCTTAAATGATATAAAACAAAAAACTAGTTGAAATCCAACTAGTTTTTTGTTTTATATCATTTTTTTATGATCTATCCATATTAGCAAATTTAGTATACTGACCTAACCAAATAAGTTCTACAGTCCCTGTGGGACCATTTCTTTGTTTAGCTATAATAATCTCACCAATTCCTTTTTTCTCAGAATCAGGATGATAATACTCATCCCTATAAAGGAACATTACCACGTCAGCATCCTGCTCAATCGCTCCTGATTCCCTTAAATCAGATAACATAGGTCTATGATCTGCACGCGCTTCACATGCACGTGAGAGCTGTGATAAGGCAATTACAGGTGCGCTCATCTCTCTGGCTAATGCTTTTAATGATCGTGAAATTTCTGAGATTTCTTGCTGTCTTGAATCAGATTTAGAACTTCCAGACATAAGCTGAAGGTAGTCAATCATAATTAAGTCTAATCCTTTATCCATCTTTAACCTACGACATTTTGCTTTCATTTCCATAACAGATATACCTGGTGTATCATCTATAAAAATGTCTGCTCCTGTAATATTAGGGATAGCTCTTGCGATTCTATCCCAGTCTGCTGGTTCTAGATTTCCTGTTCGTACCTTTTGTGCATCTACCATTGCTTCTGCACATAGCATACGATTTACAAGTTGATCTTTTGACATCTCCAGACTAAATACTGCTACTTTTTTTCTATTTTTGATGGCTGCTGATTGAATGACATTCAGTGAGAATGCCGTTTTTCCCATAGATGGTCTAGCCGCTACCAGAATCAAATCTGATGGCTGCATCCCTGCCGTCTTATAGTCTAAATCTATAAATCCTGTAGGTACGCCAGTAATACTTCCTTGATTAACATGTGCTTGTTCTATCTTATCTATAGATGTAACAATAATTTCACTTACATGTGAAAAATCTTCACTATGCCTATTCTGCATAATATCAAAAACTTGTTTTTCAGCAAAACCTATAATATCTGGAATCTCTTCTTCTCCAGTGTAACTTTTTGCAGTGATTTCTTGACCTGCCTTAATGAGCCTTCGTAGTACAGCTTTATCTTCTACAATTTTTGCATATTGCTTAATATGAGCTGATGTCGGAACAATTGTTGCTAATTCAGCTAGGTAACTTATTCCACCAACTTGTTCTAATACGCCCTTTTCTGTTAGCCTATTTTGAATAGTAATCAAGTCTACAGGATTATTAGACGTATATAAATCTAATATAGCACTATAAATTTCTTGATGATCAGGCCTATAAAAGTCTGTTGGTCTTAGTATCTCACTAGCTATTACAACGGCTTCCTGATCCATTATAATAGCCCCTAGCACTGATTGTTCAGCTTCTATACTATGTGGTGGAACCCTCATCATTTGTGCTTCTTCCATTGATAGTGCCTCTCTTTCTTGCTAGTATTAAAAATTATGCTTCTACTGTACAAACTGTTACTTCTGCAGTTACTTGTGGATGAAGCTTAATCATTACAGTTTTTGTTCCTATTGTTTTAATAGGATCTCCTAATTGAACTTTTTTCTTGTCTAATTTTACACCAAATTCCTTATTAATGACTTCTGCAACTTCTTTTGATGTAACTGATCCAAATACTCTTCCACCTTCTCCGGTTTTAACAGAAATATTAATTTTTTTCTCATTGATTTTAGCTTTGATTTCTTCAGCTGCATCTAATTCTTGTTGTTTCTTTTTATCGTGAACTCTTTGCTCTAATTTTCTATTATTCATATTAACTGCATTCGCCTCTACAGCTAATCCTTTTGGAAATAATGCATTTCTTGCATATCCATCTTTTACTTCTAAAATTTCACCTTTTTTTCCTACTTTTTTTACGTCTTGTGTTAAAATAACTTTCATTTTATTCACCTTCCTCAAAATAATTTTCTATTGCATTCTTTATTTGAATCTTAGCTTCTTCTATGCTCACACCTTTTAATTGTGTTCCAGCACTATTCTTATGTCCACCGCCACCTAGCATCTCCATTATACGTTGTACATTCATGTCAGTTAATGCCCTTGCACTAATTAATAATGTATCCTCCATAGTACTAATAACAAATGCTGCTTCTATTCCCTTTATGTTTAGGAGTTCATCTGCTACCTGAGCCGCAATAATATTAGCATATGGATGTGTTCCATATACTACTGAGATAGCTAATTCTTCTCTCCATATTTCAGCTTCTTTAATAGCTCCTGCTTTTATCTTATAAATCTCCATATCATTTTGAAATAGCATACGCACTCTCGTACTATCAGCTCCTGCACGTCTTAAGAAGGCTGCTGCTTCAAATGTACGTACACCTGCTTTAAACACAAAATTTTTAGTATCTATAGTAATCCCTGCCAGTAGTGCATCTGCTTCTATTTGAGTCAATTTTACTTTATCAGTAAGGTAATTAAGTATTTCTGATACCATTTCACATGTAGAAGATATAAATGGCTCTATGTACGTAAGCACTGCATCTTCTATAAAATCGGTACTTCTTCTATGGTGATCAAATACAACTACCTTCTCTGCTTGATTAAGTAATTCTGGAGATTCTAAATAGCTCTGTCTATGTGCATCAACAACAACTAGTAAAGTTTCTTTAGTAATCTCATGAGAAGCTTGGTCTTTAGTAATAAAAAGGTCTCTATATTCTAACGACTCCACTATTCTATCATATAATGCTTGGATAGCAAAGGTAGGTCCATCTAATACTATTTGAGCTTTTTTACCCATAATTGTAGCTGCTCTATATACTCCCATAGCAGCTCCCAAACAGTCCATATCTATATTTTTATGTCCCATGATATAGACTTTGTCTGCATCTTTCAATAGTTCCTTAAATGCATAGGCCTTAATTCTTACTTTTACTCTTGTACTCTTCTCAACTTCCTTTGTTTTACCACCATAGAAAGTATATTTGTCTTGATTTTTAATAATAGCTTGATCTCCGCCTCTACCTACAGCTAAATCAAATGCAGCTCTCGCATCTTCTTTAGATTGTGTAAGCGACTCAAAGTTCTGACCAATTCCAATACTAATTGTAACTGGTAAGTCATTTCCTACCTGGATATGCCTTAGCTCATCTAATATATCAAACTTTCTCTCTTGCATTTTTAATAAGTCTTCTTTGGTAAAGAACAACATAAACTTATCTCTCTCATACTTACAGAGCACCACATCGTTATTTTTAAACCATAAATTAATTTTACGATCAATAATTGCCATCAACATAGGTCTTCTTACTTCTTCTATACTTTGCATAATTTCTTCAAAGTTATCAATATATAAAAATCCTACTATTGGTTTTTGGTTTTTAACTTGACTCTCTAATTTTTTCTGGTGTGTCTTATCGATAAAATAAATGACATAATTAAATTCTTTTTGTTCATTACTTAATATAACTTTCTCACATATCATTGTAAAATGTTTGTCTTCTATATCTATTAGTTTTTCATAGGTCTCATTTTCTTGTGGTAGGTTTTCTATCTGAATATCCACAAAAATAGTTCTTATATTTTTGTCTATAACTTCTGTTTGTCCTATTATATCTACAAAGGCTTCATTATTCCACCAAATCACACCAAATCGATCTAATACTACAACCGGCATAGTAGAATATGCAAACATATCTTTTCTTATCTCTGATAGAATTTCTACTTCTTCTTTTATTTCTTCTTGTATTTTCGTTTTTAATTTACCCTCTAGTTTAAAGGTATAGGCAACCATGCTTATAAATATAAATGTCGTTAGAACTCCCAAAACAGCATTAAAATATATGACTAAAATTCCCTGCATTACCCCCATAACTAAACAAACCTGGATTAACCGAAGTATATTAGCTAAAGAAGTAAATATTTTCTGTTTGTTATCTTTCATATTTTTACCTTCCTCTATCTATACTACGTTTTTTACTTTTCTATAATTGAACATAGTATCTAACAATCCAAAAATCATAAGCATAGATGGTGAAGAATAGATTAAGATAAATGTCATAATGCTCGCTAATACCTTTACCATCTTATTAAACCTTGCCCTCTTGAGTAACATAATAATGCTTATGACCCCAATGAATTGATATAAGGAACTTATTAAGAAAAAGAGATTCCATCCTAGCATAGATGCCATAGATTCTCTTATACCCGCTCCTTGAATTAATAAAAATGAACTTATAAAAAGTAAAGCTGATACCTTAGATAACTTAAAATCCAATAACTGCTTTAGACTAGGTAAAGTCCATTTTTTCATCTTTCCTACTAATGTAATAATAGCTACTTGAAGAACTACTCCCCATAGAATTAAGACGAAAAATATAGCTGGATAAACTACCTTCAATACCTCTATTTGAGTTTGTATTAACTCTTCTAAAAGTTCTATTTGATTAGTATTTAATCCATATTGTGATACTGTATTAAATACTTGTAGTTGCATAGTCTGATAAGTCTCTAAGAGTTCATTATAATAAGATATATAATCTACCCCAAAATATTGAAGCGCTATTATACTTGTACATAATATTGCCGCTATAGCCGTTGTCGTATATAAAATAAGTTGAGGTATTGCTATCTTTTCTTTATACAGCTTAGCTACTATATATGCTGGTGCTGTAACATTTAAAATATAAAAAATTACTTCTATTAAATTACCAGATAGTAAAAAAATACTGAATGCTATAAAAATGTTGATTTTGATTCCCTTACTAGTCTTTAACTGATTAGACATCAAAAATAAGCTCATTGGTACAGTTAGTAAAGGTAATAACAGTATAACAGGCGTAGAGTATACTCCTATTATTCCTAATGTTACATATATAAATACTAATAAACCTATTTTAACAAAGTCTTTTATATTATCATTCATATTTAACTTCTCCTTCTGTAATTAAATAAGACTATTGCTATTTTTTCATATATCTTCTTATTATACCATATCTTTGAACTTTTTTATACAGATTGCTAAGGGTAAAAAAAAACACTGCTTAATTGAGCAGTGTTTTGTGCATATTGTGTGTGCGCTTATTTGTTCTCTATATATTGTTGAATTTAACGTTAAATGGCCTAGACCATCTTAATAATTGAATTAATCTTGAGTGTATGGTAAAAGTGCTACGTGTCTTGCACGTTTGATTGCAACTGTTAATTTACGTTGTGCTTTAGCAGAGTTACCTGTAATTCTTCTAGGAAGAATTTTACCTCTTTCAGATATGAACTTTTTAAGTGTGTTGATATCTTTGTAATTAATCTTTTTGATGTTATCTCCAGCAAATTGATTAACTTTACGTCTTCTACGACCACGTCTTTTTTGCATTGCCATTGTATTTCCCTCCTTCATTTTAAGCTTTTTTCATTAAAATGGTAAATCATCGTCTTCTTCCATAGTAGGAGTAAATCCTGCTATGCCACTATTTGAAGGAGGAATTGGTGATGATTGAACTTCTATCGGGCTACCTATCGCAACTCCTCTAGATTCTGCTGTAGCTTTACTTTCTGCAAAATGTTGCTCTTCAACAACAATTTCTACAGATGTATGCTTAACTTTTTGTTGATCTTCCCATGTATTTTGTTGAAGTCTTCCAACAATAACTACCTTTTGACCTTTTCTAAAATACTTCTCTGCAAATTCTGCAGCTTTACCAAAAGATACTATGTTAAAGAAATCTACATCGGCATCACCTTGTCTCGCAAATTGTCTTCTAACAGCTAGTCCATATCTTGCAACCGCTACTGGATTGGCAGATTGTGAATAACGTACTTCTGGATCACGAGTTAAGTTACCCATTAGCATAACTTTATTCATAATTTTACCCCCTTCTTATTGTGAGATTTATTTTTCATCAAGACGTATGATTAAGTAACGAAGAACTTGTTCTGTGATACGAAGTCTGCTTTCAACTTCTGCTGGTGTTGATGTCTCAGCATTGAAGTGAATGAAGTAGTAGAATCCTTCTCTTTGCTTATCAATTTCGTAAGCAAGTTTTCTTTTACCCCAATCATCAACGTTTGTGATTTCTCCACCAAAACGAACGATAAGTTCTTTCACTTTTTCAAGTGCAGTTACTTTTTCTTCTTCGCTTAAACTTTGGATTAATACAAGTGCTAATTCGTAATTTTTCATTCCGGCACCTCCTTTTGGACTTTGGCCCTACATCTTCGTGTAGAGCAAGGATTACAATACAGTATGATAGCATATTCCCTAATAAAATACAAGCTTTTTAATATAAATATGCATGGATAAAAATGTATTTATTAGTTTTCACTACTATGAGTAACTAATATTTTTTTTACACTTTTTTCGAATTTTTCTCTAGGAATCATAATTAAATGCTGACAACTTTTACAGCGCAGTTTAAAGTCTGCTCCCACTCGTAAAACTTCCCACTCATTAGCTCCGCATGGGTGCGACTTTTTCATCTGCACTATGTCTCCAACTGAATAGTTCATTAACATACCCTCCTTTGATTAATTTCCATTTTGAATCACTTTTATACATATAAATTTTTATTTTTAAATCCCCCATTTATTATATATATAACAAAAAGCGTTTAGACAATGTCTAAACGCTTTTTCTAAGGCGGCAACCAGATTTGAACTGGTGATGAAGGTGTTGCAGACCTCTGCCTTACCACTTGGCTATGCCGCCACTCATTTATTAACACTTGCAAAAGTATTAATAATGACCCATAGGGGAATCGAACCCCTGTTACCGCCGTGAAAGGGCGGTGTCTTAACCGCTTGACCAATGGGCCTTACTTAAACTCCCCGAGTAGGGTTCGAACCTACGACCCTTCGGTTAACAGCCGAATGCTCTGCCG
>JBOFPL010000245.1:0-2549 GCA_051659885.1 Cellulosilyticaceae bacterium | reverse complement strand
GAGCGAGTAAATACGAGAATCACTTCCCGTACTCCTCTCAGAACCGGACGTGCAGATTTCCCGCATCCGGCTCTTCATATCATTATTCGCAGTTGTTCATTTTCTTTTGGTTTTCTTTCAAATAGGTTTACATGAACTTTAGGTTTAACCATATTATATGTTTTCTTCATTTGATATAGTTCCTGCCAGTTCATACTTTTCTTTTGACTCCTTCTATTCAATATCCGATAGAGTATTCTTTGCACACAATCATTGAATTTCCATATAGAGTAGCTATTATCACTTATTCCATAGTATCTGTAATAACCTTCTAGCTTTCTATTGAGTAGTTTAATGAGTTCCTTTATCGGAGTGTGCATATGCTGTCTCACCCATTCCCTAAGTTTCTTAACACTTGCTCGAAACTTTTTGCAGCTTGTCTTTCTTTTGACTCTAAATCTTCCATTCTGTGCTTCGCTACAATAATGGGTGAATCCTAAGAAATCAAATGTTCTTGGCATTCCTACTCTTCATTCCATGCCAGCCTTTCTTTCTAGGTAGGCTTGTTTTCCAAAGTAGAGTATCCTACTTTTCTCTTCCGCCATCTCTAAATTAAATTGCCCTAGTCTTTCTCTTAGTGCCTTATAAAAAGCTTTTGCTTCATCTTCATATTCAAAACAACATACAAAGTCATCCGCATACCTTACCAGGTATGCTTGCCCTTTGCAATGTTTCTTTATTCTCTTTTCAAACCATAAGTCTAAAGCATAATGAAGATAAATATTTGCTAGAGTAGGTGAAATAATTCCACCTTGTGGCGTGCCTTCATAACTCTTTTTGAAACTTCCATTTTCCATTATTCCTGCTTTTAAAAATCTTTTGATATACCTCAATAGATTTTTATCTGAGATACGATGTCCTAAAAATTTCATGAGCCATTCATGGTCTACATGGTCGAAAAATCCTTTAATGTCTGCATCTACTACATAGTTGATGTTTCTCCAACTTAGATAAACATCTAGTTGTTTGAGTGCATCGTGACATCCTTTTCCTTTTCTAAATCCAAAAGAACTCTCTAAGAAATCTTGTTCATAGATTGCTATTAGAATCTTATTAATTGCTAATTGTACGAGTTTATCCTCATAAGCTGGAATACCTAGTGGTCTTTTCTTATCTGTCCCTGTTTTAGGGATATAGACGCGTCTTACTGGCTGAGGTTTATAACTGAATTTCTTCATTCTCTCCAGTAGGCTAGTTATGTTCTCTTCTAGATTTTCTTCGTATTGAAGTTTTGTCTTTCCGTCTATTCCAGTTGCCTTGTTTCCTTTTAATTCTTTATGACACTGCATCAACATTTCTTTATTGATATGATGAATAAGTGCTGAAAACTTTTCATTTGGATTCTCTTTAGCTATTTCTGCTATCCTCTCCAATTTCGTGTACATTTGTTTATTCTCCTCTGCGTAAGATTAATGTCTCCCTTTTTGAGGCCAATGATATGCCACGTCCTTCCCTCCATAGGCATTACCCTACTTCTTCAGTACTATGGCGTGGTCTGACTACTTAGTTACCGTTTGGCTTGTTTATTTGTTCACTTCACCATACTTATCTCTGAGTATAAGAGTAACTAAGTTCTCCCCAGTTGACTATCATATAACTATGATTAGCGTGCTACACCCTGCGGCCCCGAGTAAGTAATCACCCTCTCACCATTGCGATGATGATTATGCTGTCTTCAATGCAGGTAAACATCTGGACCTTACTAAATCGTTATTACGGAGCTATTTGGTTTCAACCTCAATCGGCTTGTGGCTCACTATCTTGCTGTCTACACTTAACTCCCTCTGTCGCCAGAGACAGCTCAAGACTCGCTAATGGCTATTGGTTAGACTTTGCCATGCAGATTTCCCACTCTGCTATATATGATGCCCTTATCTGGGCATACTACCAGGTACTAGATAATTCTAATACAATTCACTCTCCTTAACTCTTTGAAGATTTAAAAAACTACTTAACTGTATACGAGGTATACAAAATAATCTTCTGTCCTGCTACTTCTGCTTGGTAAATAATATCCGCTTCTACTTCTTCATAATCTGCAAGTATAAAAGACTTATTTTAAAAAGGACCCACTTAAATGTATACCAAATAAGTGGATCCTTAGTCTTTCATTTTCAAATCAAAAAGAGTACCTATTTACGCCCCTCTAATTTGCTTTTACTATACGTACAACCGTTTCAATACGTGTCGTATGAGGTGACATATCTATTGGCTGTACACTATCCACAGTATATCCTCTTTCACAAAGATAGATAAGGTCCCTTTCAAGTGTCTCTAAGTCAGAAGACACGTAGATAATCTTTTCTGGCTTCATTTGTGCAAGTGTATCAAGTAACCCACTGTCACACCCTTTTCTTGGTGGATCAAGCACCACTACATCTGCTACTAGGCCTGCTCTATATTTTTCACGCACTACTTCTTCTGCTTTTCCTACGAAGTATTCTATATTATCTATCTTATTAAGTACTACATTTTCTCTTGCATTAACGACAGCTGGTTCTACACTTTCT
>JBOFPL010000244.1:0-1743 GCA_051659885.1 Cellulosilyticaceae bacterium | reverse complement strand
ACTTCTAACTGCATGATGTTACCTGCTAGCGTATGCCCTATCTTATCATGTAGTCTCTGAGCTAGTAAATTACGCTCATTTACCTTGGTTAAATACTCTATCTGCGATTTTTCTTTTGCTATTTCTTCTATTCTTTGTTGAAGCTTAATGGATTCTTCTTTCAATGTCTGGTTATAGTTTGTTAAATACACAACTTTTTTCTCATTTTTGTAGATAAACCATCCTAGCACCCCTATAACAAGATACCCTCCCCACATCCATTTAACTTTTTCTATGCTTATCAAGCTAGCTATGCTTACTAATCCTATAAATACGCCAAGCTCTTTCTTTTGTTTGTCTAATAAAGCATACTCTGCACATAGAAGTACCGCCACTATCCCCAACTCTGGCCAACCTAATAGCATACTCCCTATAATCCATGCCATATCTAATGTATAGATTTTTTTCTTTATCCCTTTTCTTTCATTAATGACTCCTAGCAAATATAAAATCAGATGTATCCCGATCACAAGAAAGCTCAAAAATTCTCCTTTATCCCATTGCAGCATCACATCTACACAGTATAAACTTATGATTATTTGTAAAGTGATATATATATGGCTCATTTTTAATCCCCATTTCTCTCTGTACTCTCAATTTATGGTACTTTAATAAATACATCTTAGTCAACTAAACTTTCACACCAATATAAAAAAGAGACTATTTTCATAGTCTCTTTACCCCATCTTAAATTCATATTTACGCTCAACGCTTCTAAATAATGCTATAATTCCTGATGCTAATATTAAATAAATAATAGCCACAATCAAGAAAGGTAATAATGTCCCCTGACTCATTACAATTTCTTTTGCATTCCTCAGTAAGTCACCCATAGCTATTGCCGCTACTAAAGCTGTGTCCTTTACTAAAGTAATCGCTTCATTCGTTAGTGATGGCAGGACTGAACGCATAGCTTGAGGCATAATAACATATCGCATAGATTGCCCATAAGAAAGGCCTAGCGCTTTAGCTGCTTCATACTGTCCTTTATCCATAGCTTGTATGCCACCTCTAAAAATTTCTGTAAAATAAGCAGAATAGTTAACTACATAGGCTAATACAGCTGCTGAAAAGGCATTTAAAAATCCAAAAGGTCTAATCATATAATCTCCAAACGCCCAGGATACGCCTCTTAATCCATAATATACAAAGAATAATTGCAGCATAAGTGGTGTTCCTCTCAGTACCCATGTGTAGAAATTAATACCATTAACTACCGCTTTCTTTTTAGTTGATACACGCCATATGGCTAAAAGCATACCTATAGGCAAAGATAGTCCTAAAGTCACTATATAGACAGAAAGGGTGACACCTAATCCCTCTAATATTCTCATTGTCATTTCTATGATTTCTCTTAAGCCTACTTCCATCTGGCTTCCCCCTCTATCTATATGCTATCATTTCTTATTTATTAAACCAATTATTAGCAACTTGTTCAAAGCTACCATCTTTTTGCATTTCATCTAATACCTTATTCAGTTCTAGTACAAGTGTCTCATCAGCTTTTCTTGCACCGATTCCATAGAGTTCATCTCCAAAATCTTCTTCTAATATCTTAAAATCATATCCATTAACTTTAATCTGGTATTCTGCCACTACAGAGTCCATAACAGCTGCATCAATCCCATCTAAATCTAAATCCATAAGCACTTGAATATTATCTTCATACTTTCTAAGATTATTAAAGCTTTCTAATACTTCTGG
>JBOFPL010000243.1:0-13620 GCA_051659885.1 Cellulosilyticaceae bacterium | reverse complement strand
TACAATCCATCTTATGATCTGAATAATAACAATCTAAAAATACGACTGGGATGTTGAGATTTTCTAGCAAGCTAATGTATGATTTGCTTAAATTACCTACGGCGATTACCCCAGTAAGTGAGGCCTCTGTAAGCATAGGTGGTAATATATTTCTTTCATCTTCTATATGTGTAATTGTAAACAGATTACATATATACCCTTTTTGGTTTAATTTAATAGCAAGCTCTTGATAAAACTTCAGATAAAATGTACTTGGCCCACCACCCATAATATATTTTTCATGAATGATAATCCCTACGTTCTTAGACTTTTCCCCTTCTTTAGCCACAACGAACTTATAACCTATAGCTTGTGCTACTTCCCAAATTTTAAGCCGTAATTCTTCACTTACGCCTTCTTTATTATTAAGCGCTTTAGAAACTGTAACCTTACTAACTCCTACTTGCTCTGCTATGTGTTGTAAGGTCACACTTTTTTTTCTCCTCATCAACCCCACCCTTTCTCTTAAAATTAATAATTTTCACTTTAAATTAAAATATTTTTAATTTTATATGCTTATTATAATACAAAAACCCTTGTTGTAAAAGTAAATCATTTTACAACAAGGGAGTTTTTATGACACATAGCTTACATATAGTTTTGTATATTATTCTTAAGAGCATAAATCGTTGCCTGTACACGATCTTCTACACCCAATTTTCTAAAAATCTTTGTTGCATAGTTCTTAATCGTCTTTTCTGACAAATAAAGTTGATTACCAATTTCTTTATTGCCTAATCCTTGAGAGATCTTATAAAGTATTTCAATTTCTCTTTCCGTTAAAGTCGTTAGTAGTTCTTCGCTTGTTTCTTCCTTTGTATTATCAAATAAATATTTAACTAATGTTTGATCTAAATATTTTTCGCCTCTATAGACACTTCTTATTGCATTTGTAATTTCTTGTCCCGCAGAATCTTTTAATATGTAACCATCTGCGCCAATATCGATTGCACTGCGAAGTCTACTCCTATCATTTTCTACACTAAGTATAATCACTTTTGTTTGCATATCCGAAGCCTTTATTGTCTTTAAGGCTGTAATCCCATCCATTATAGGCATATTGATATCGAGTAGAATGATATCAGGTTGTTTACTTTCATTTAGGGCTATAGCTTCTTTTCCATTTCGACCTTCTCCAACTACATTAAAATCATCTTCAAACGCAATAATGCGTTTAATACCTTCTCTAATAAGATCATGATCATCTACCATTAGAATATTGATTAGATTGCCCACTGGAGCCCCCCCTTCTACTTAATAGGAAATTTTATATAGTACATTGTCCCTTTATTACTTTCACTTTTAATATTGACGCTTCCACCTAATTGGCGTACACGTTCTTGTATCCCTACTAATCCATAAGATTGTCTTCCCGCATTCACTTGATATAATGTTTTTTCCACATCAAATCCTACGCCATTATCTGCAACAATCAGTACCAATGTATCAGTTCCTGAATCTAATTGAATACTGACCTTTGTTGCTTTTGAATGTTTCCTTATATTATGAAAGATTTCTTGTATAATACGATAAATTGCTATTTGAACCATAGGTTCGATCTCTTCTTTAATTTCTTTGAGATTTTTTACTACTTGCAATTGTGTATCCACAATAATATTCTCTATTAGCTCTTCAACAGCTTGATTTAATCCTAATTCTTCTAATGCAATAGGCTTGAGATCAAATAAAATACGTCTTACTTCCTTTAAAGCAACTTTTACATTGCTTTTTAACGATTCTAATTCTTTGAGACCCGCTTCCATGTCTTTATCGATGACAATCTTACAGAAGTCTACCATCATCAAAACATTTGCCATATGCTGTGCAGGTCCATCATGAATCTCTCTACCAATTCTAGCACGCTCTGCTTCTTGTGCTTTTAAAATATCAAGGCCTTGTCCTACATCTGGCGTGAAGTCTTTACCTTGGTCCATAACATCTGCTAAATCTTTCTCTAAGTACTTCATGGCCACATTGACTTGTTGTGCCATAATTTCTGTTGCTTCAATATTTTTCAATCCCTCTTTAAGTTTTCTTTCCAGGTCATCCCTCTTTTTTCTTAAGCTTTTCTCTTTTTCTTTGCCTAAGCCCAGTTGCACTCTTATTTGCATAGCTTTTTCATATGTTTCTCTAATACGCTCTTCATAACCTTCATCAAATTGTTTAGATACTCCAATCAATAATTGTCTTATTTTTTTATCTGATATTTCAAGATGATCTACTTCTTTGATTGTATTAGCTAAAACTTCTTTGATTTCATTAAGCTCGAGAATCTTTGTCTCATAATCTTTTCTTAAATTCTCGATAACGAGAAATAGTTGCTGTCTACTGTCTTTTATATTTTTGACAATTTTTCTTATGATCTCATTTGCTGCTTCTAAACCTGACACGTCATCACCCATTTCTAAAATTATTTTAGCATAGGTTATAAGGCTAGAACAATAAACTTTATTGTCATGTAAAATATTATATTGTCGTATAATGTCGTTTTTCAAAAAAAATAGGACTGTTATAGAACCCGGGGAGGATCTAAAACAGCCCTATTTCTTTTGATAACAAAGTTCGGTACTACCTAGTCTTTGTATCAAGGGGAATTTGGTATATAAAAAGGGTTTAACTCTAGGTTTATTATACACGATTTCGAAGCTTTTGCAATCTTCCTTTAGTCCCTAAGTTTGCAGGACTTTAGTCCTTATGCATGTATGCTTTTCTCTATTCTAGGTAATACTCTTGATGAAAAGGAGGGTGATTTATGAGAATCCCAAATCATATAGGCATTATCCCCGACGGTAATCGTAGATGGGCCCAGGCAGAGGGGCTCTCCAAATCAGACGGCTACGATCACGGACTTGATCCCGGCCTAAGTTTATTAAGATTGGCTAAGGCTGCTGGCGTTAAAGAAGTAACTTACTACGGCTTTACCACTGATAACTGCAAACGTCCTAAAGAACAATTTGAAGCTTTCTCTAAAGCATGCGTAGACGCTGTACAAATGATTGAAAAAGAAAACGTTTCTTTACTCGTATTAGGAAATACACAGTCCCCTATGTTTCCAAAAGACCTTCTCCCCTATACAAAGCGAACTAATCTTGGTGAAGATCATATCAAAGTGAACTTCCTAGTAAACTATGGCTGGGATTGGGATCTTGGAAATATTGCACCTACTACAAAACGTCGCCATGATATTTTAGAATCCCTTCAATCCAAAGAAATCTCCCGTATTGACCTCATTATCAGATGGGGTGGGCGCAACCGCTTATCAGGTTTTTTACCCGTACAATCTGTATATGCCGATTTCTATACTCTAAATGCATTGTGGCCAGACTTTACTCCTGCACATTTTAACGCTGCTCTTGACTGGTACAAAAATCAAGACGTTACTTTAGGTGGTTAAAATAAATAGCTTTAGCTTCCTCATTATAAGGATGCTAAAGCTATTTTTTTACTTATTTTATTTTTTTTACAGAATTTCTATAAATGATATCTCCCGGTACAAATACTGTATAATTCTTTTGTAGGGGTATTTTTCTTTCCATTTTATCTACAAGCACCTTAATTGCTTTATTTGTCATTGCTTCACGATCTACTGCGACTGTTGTTAGTTGCGGTGTGCAAATCTCCGCATAAATATCATTATCAAATCCAACAATAGAAACATCCTCCGGTACAGAATAACCCTTTGCTTTTAAAACTTGTACAAATTTATACGCGGTATCATCACCATTACATACAAAAGCTGTGGGCATTTCTTTAGGCAACTTCAGATCTAGTTCATTATTTTCTTCATCACGATCAATCACCATATAGTTTTCATCAATAGGGATCCCCGATTCCATAAGCGCCCTACAATACCCTAACAAACGATCTTGAATAGCGGCAGCTTGTGTAACACCTACAAAGCCTATTTTTTGATGCCCACTCTCAATTAAATGACCTGTAATATCATATGTACTATAATAGTTATCCGTAGCAATACAGTCAATCTTACAATCTGCATGATAGCAATCTAAAAAAACAATAGGAATTTGTGTTCCTATTAATAATTCTATGTATGCTCTATTCATATCTCCAATGGAAATAATGCCACAAAGAGGAACTTCTGAAAACATTGGTGGTAATTGTTTTTTCAGATCCTCCTCAGGAGTAATTGTAAAAAGATTGCAAATATACCCTTCTTGATTAAGCTTTACTGCAAGTTCTTGATAAAACTTAAGATAAAACGTACTATTTCCTTTATCTGCAATATATTTTTGATGAAGAATAATCCCAATGTGTTTAGATTTATCCTGTGATCTTACTGCAGTAAACTTATAACCAATCTCCTCAGCGACTTCTCGCACCTTCAATTTAACTTCTTCGCTAACACCATCTTTATTATTTAAGGCCTTGGATACTGTAACCTTACTCAGTCCACTTTTTTCTGCAATATGGTCTAATGTCACCTTTTTCTTTTTTCTCACAGACTCCCCCCTCACACAATACTTCCCTTTATCTTTGATGACCCCCTACAGTCTTCTTATTGTTAAAGTTTTTTTAAATATTGTTAATTTAATTAAATTATATTTTACTAAACACTTATTGTCAACAACACTTGTGTATTTTTTCGTTTTGTAAGTTATTTTTAGCTTTTATTTATAGTTATTTTATCTTTTATTTTAAAAATATAACTTGTTTATAGTTTATTTTTATACATAAATACTGCTATTCCCATTTATTGTATTTATATCGCTTTATTTAAACAAACTAAAAAGATGGGATTAATCCCATCTTTTTAGTTAATATATAGTTGTTTCGAATGATTTTTTTACTAAACTTCTTGCTTCTGCTAAACTTTCAATAGTACCTATTGCTCGCATTTGCATGAGTGTATTCCCAATTGCAGATGCTTCTATTGGTCCAGTAATAACCCTTTTACCTGTTACACCGGCTACTGTCTGACATAAGTAACGATCTTGTATACCGCCACCAATCATACGAATTGTCGTAATCTCTTGTTCAAGAAGCTCCTCAAATTGCTTTACTGTTAATGCATATAGTTTACCAAGTCCATTATATGCCGCTTTAGCAATCTCTCCTACACTCTCCAATTGAACACCATACTGTTCTTTGACAGCATCTACAATCTCTGTTTTCATGTTTTGAGGTGCCATAAACCGCTCATCTGCTGCATCGATCGCATACTCATGATCACATCTCTCTGCAGCTGCCACAATATCAGGGAATCCAATACCCATTCCTTGCTCATTCCAGCATTTTTTAAGCTGTTGTAAGAACCATAAGCCATTGATATTTTTCAGTAATCTTACCTTCCCATCAATTCCACCTTCATTTGTAAGACCATAAGCTTTTGCACGCTGGTCTGTAAAGACTTTACTTGTTTCAATCCCCATGAGACACCATGTCCCACAGACTAAGTAAATTTCATTTTCAGCCTCTAGCGGTGTTGCTGCCACTGCTGATGCAGTATCATGACTTCCAATAGCAATCACTTTAATAGGACCAAGTCCTGTTTCTTCTTGGATCGATGATTGTAATGTACCTATCACTGTTCCAGGCATCACGAGTTTTTGTAAAACTTTTTCTTCTATTCCTATAGCATCTAACACTTCTGAATGATAACACTTAGCCTGAGGATCAATCAAACTACTTGTTGAAGCAATGCTATACTCATTATACTTTATTCCTGTTAAGAGATAACCAAATAAATCAGGCATGAAAAGCCAGCTCTTTCCTTGGTTTTTAACTACTTCATTATAATGTTTATCATAATACATTTGATAAATTGTATTAAAACCCGCCTTTTGAATCCCTGTTTTTTCAAAAAGTAATTCCTCTGAAATCTTCATCTCTACTTCTTTAAGAACCTTATCAGTCCTGCCATCTCTATAATGAATAGGATTTCCAATGATTTGATCATTTTGATCTAACCAAATACCATCTACACCCCATGTATCAATTCCTATCCCTTCTATAGAGATCTCTTGGCGTGCTGCTGCTTTCTTTAACCCGACTTTCATTTCATGAAAAAGTCTTAAGTAATCCCAGTACATTGTTCCATTTGCCTGCACCGGTTCATTGGCAAATCGATGAATCTCTTCGAGTTCTAACTTTCCATCTCTTAGCAGGCCTAGTACCAATCGCCCACTAGATGCCCCAAAATCAAATGCTAAATAACCTTTTATCATGATTATCCCCCTATACGAAAAGCCCCATATCATTATGGGGCTTTATTCTTTATTTAATATCTAACACTTCTTATAAAGTGCACCAAAGTTTTGGCATGCACGGTAATCTGCACCCTCTGTATCAGTTGTACCAAATGCACTCCATGCTTTTGGACGGAATACTTTCTCCTCTGGTACATTGTGCATTGCTACTGGAATTCTAAGCATAGATGCCATTGTGATGAGGTCTGCTCCAATATGTCCATAGCTTACTGCACCATGGTTAGCAGCCCATGTATTCATCACACTATAAACATCTTTGAATGCACCTTCTCCAGTTAAGTTTGGTACGAACCAAGTCGTTGGCCATGTTTGATCTGTACGTTTGTTAAGTGTATCATGTACTTCTTCATCAAGCTCTACTGTATAACCTTCTGCAATTTGTAATACTGGACCAAGTCCTTTTACAAGTGCAATACGGCTCATTGTCACAGGCATACCACCTTTTGTTAAGAAGCATGATGAGTAACCACCACCTCTGAAGTACTCACCGTTTGCAGCAGGCCATGTCGTTGCATCAAGACAAGCCTGAGCTTCTTCTGCTGTAATATCCCAGTATTGTTTCATTATTGGATTACCTTCAGCATCTGTTTGTCTTGCAGTACCATCTAATGTTGTAGAACCAGAATTAATTAAGTGAATAATACCGTTTTGTGCTAACCCTTCTAACTTCTTACCTGTCACACGCTCTACAGCTTCTGGACTCCAGTATGTACGTACATCTGAGAAAATTTGAGATGTACCTGTTAAAAGATGTCCAAATAACATCGCTACACCATTTAATGCATCGTTCTCAGTAGCCATAACAAAAGCTTCTCTAATACCATTCCAGTCAAATGAAGAGTTTAAGATTGCTTCCATAAAGTCTCCATTAGGGAAATGATCTGTCCAATGTCTTTGTCCTTGGAATCCAGCTGCAATCGCATTATGTCCCTCAGCTTCTTCTAAGAAACCAAGTTCTGCAAGACGTGGATTGCCAATCATGAGATCACGGCAAATAATTGTCATTTTAACAACAAATTCCCATTCCCAGTCTTTTCTTTCTCTATCTTTAACTAAATGCTCTTTATTAATATCGATACCTTCAGTACAGTTTTCTTTAACCCATGCAAGTGCTTTTTCAAACTCATCCTGATCATAAATACCTTCATTGATACGACGTGTGATTTCTGTCATATCCACATATTCATTTCTCATTCCAAGATAATCACTAAAGAAGTTAGGATCAACTACAGAACCCGCAATTCCCATTGATACACTACCTACTGAAAGGTAAGACTTCTCTTTCATCGTTGCAACTGCAAGACCTGCTTTTGAAAAAGAAATCAGCTTAGACTTTACATCTTCAGGAATGTTTTCTGATCCTGAATCTTGTACATCTTTTCCGTAAATTGAAAATACAGGTAAACCAATTTGATCATGTCCCGCTGCTGCTGCTGCTAAGTATACAGCACCAGGTCTTTCTGTTCCATTAAAGCCCCAGATTGCTTTGATGCGGTGTGGATTTTGATCAATTGTTTCTGTTCCATAGCACCAACAAGGTGTTACTGTAATTGATACACCTACATTTTCTCTTTGGAACTTAGATTCGCATCTTGCAGCCTCTGCTACACCACCAATTGTAGAGTCAGCAATGATACACTCTACTTTTTCCCCACTTGGATGTCTCAAAGTCTCCTCAATCAGTTCAGCAACCATACGAGCCATTCCCATCGTTTGCTCTTCTAATGATTCACGTACACCTTTTCTTCTACCATCAATAGTTGGTCTAATACCGATTTTAGGTAGTTCCCCATTTAAGCGAAATTGATTTTCCATTCCCTTACACCTCTTAATTATGTATTTTAAACACATTTTATTTATTTTTATAATCTTTATAAGTTAATTATACCAATTTTATAGAGGTATTAAGTATAAAATTATTGCTTAAAAAGTGGATTTTTCTGAACTATCTGTGTATATTTTTCTAAATTGGGTAGGTGTATATGTTGTTTCTTTTTTAAATAGTCGACTGAAATACTTCGAATCACTTACCCCTACAAGTTCTGCTATTTCTGTTATAGGTATTTCTTTTGTGGCTAATAATTTTTTAGCTTTTTCAATTCTTATTTTAGTTACATACTGCATTGGGCTAATACCTTTTTTATATGTAAATCTTCTTGATAAATAAGATGGACTCACAAAAAACTGACCTGCTAGTTCATTGACTGTTAGTTCCTCTTTGTAATTCTTTTTAATGTAATGAATAACGCCCTCTACCAAATCTAAGTCCTCTTCAAGAGATAATTCAATATTTTTCTGTACATTAAGCAATAATATCTGTACATAGAGTTGAAGTAAATGTTTATCACAAACTTTTTCTTTGTCATAAGAAAGCTCTATAATTTCATTAAAAATCCAATGTAGTTTATTTGTCTTATCTTTGAGTTGAAACGGTGTACTCAGACTGCTTTGACTCTTTAACTCAAATCGCAAATATAGACATGTTTGAGCGGGCGCTATTCCTATATGTTCCTCATGTAGATGTCCTGGTGGATAAATAATCAAATCACCTAATGTTCCATATAGCACCTTACTTGTCATATGAATACGTGCCTTAGCCTCTACAAAATAGATCATCTCTATGTTATGATGTGAATGTTTGGTTAGATTCCACTTTTCTTTTTGTGTTACCTGCCCACATTCCTCTATAGCTAATGTTGAAAAATCAGCTTGGTCAATAAAATCACTTACTTCTTTTATACTCGGATAAATATTTTTTCCCACTACTCTCACCCCATAGCTTCTGCTAGTGTTGTCATTAATAATGCAATTAATAGCTTTTAACGCAAACAAGAGCACATATCTATGCACTCTTTCCCCCTACAACAATTTTATTAAATTTATAATTTTAATAAATCTAATTTTTATATAATATTATCATTTATACACTTTCTTTTCAACAAAAAACTACACTTTATCAAATAGTGTAGTTTTTCATTAAATCTAAGTTTAGTTTTTTATCTTATCAGATAATAAACTTTTTTTAAATACTTCATAAATCTGTTCTTTTGTTACTTGGTCGGGATGATTCGCTAATTTAGCTTCATTCTCCATCATGTCTTCAGTCCACTCCACCATTTCTTCTTCTGTGACAGAAATAGTAACGTCTACTAACTCCTCTACTATAGCAATCAATTCCTTAACATGTGCTACTCCTAAAAACTTCACTATACGATCTATCTTTTCCGTATGATTAAACAAGCTAAGATATCCTCTATAGAGTACCCCATTTGCATAGCCATGTGGTACCCCTTTATAATACGTAAGGTAATATCCCATCCCATGTGGCAGTGAAGTTCCTGTGTTTGCAATTGCCATACCTGCAATAGTAGATGCAATCATTAACTTTTCTCGTACTTCATAAGTAAACACCTTATTCTGTAATGATTCAATGCATTCTCCCCAGAGTTTAAGACCACCTTCCACAAGCATCTCGCTCATGATATTTGACTTTGTGCTGAGATAACTCTCCATAAGATGTGAAAGTGCATCTACTGCAGTTACAAGTGTTGTATAGTTAGACATAAACATCGTATACGTAGGATCTAATAAGCTAAGTCTCGGGAAAATACGTTGGCCTAGATTACGCTTTGTCTTCATCTTATGATCTGTAAGAATCGCATATTGAGTTGTTTCTGATCCTGTACCAGAAGTTGTAGGGATTGTTACTACATCAAGCCCATTAAGTACATCTGTTGTAATCAACGTATCGATTGTAAGTTGTTCATTAGGAATCATAATTGCAATTGCTTTTGATGCATCTAATGGTGAGCCTCCACCAATGCCAATTACAAAATCTACATTTTCAGCTCTTCCAAAATGAGCTGCAACCGCTATAGTCTCCAAAGAAGGATTTTCTTCAATTTGGTCAAATACAACTGCTTCAATAGCCTCTTGTTTAAGTGCTTCTAGTACATCATTTAGTGCACCATTTATTTTAGCAGAGTTTCTTCCTGTTACAATGAGTGCCTTTGAACCAAACTTACTCAACAACTGTGCCTTTTCTTTTACGATTCCTTTTCCGACCAAAACCTCTGTCGGCATAAAATACGATAATGTCATATTTATCACTCCTCATTTAGTGTCATTGCACTTCTTTCTTTAATTTTTGCATTTTTAATGCGGAGTGTCAACTTCACTATGAGGAATATAAATTTCTACCTTGAACAAATCACCATCTATATGAATCTCCAGCTTCCCGTCTTGAAGTTCGACTAAACTTTGCGCAATCGCTAATCCCAGTCCTGACCCTTCAGTACTCCTTGCTGAATCTCCTCTTACAAAACGCTCAGTAAGTTCAGATGCATTAATAGCCAGTGGCTCAGCTGAAATATTCCTGATTGTCACCTTTCCATAACCCGCTTCATTGATGACATCTATATAAACTCTTGTTCCTGTAAGTGCATATTTACAGACATTAAAAAGAAGATTATCTATGATTCGCCACAGATGTCTACCATCTGCAATGACCTTTACTTCATTTTCACTATTAGAAATCACTTGAAGTGCACGTGCTTCTAAACGATCCGTATATTCACCAATTTCTTGTAATACTAATTGATCAAGATCAAGTACTTGAAGTTCTGTCTTCAGATTTCCTGTAGTTGCCTTTGATGCTTCTACTAGATCTTCAACCAGTTGTTTGAGGCGTCTACTGCGTTCATCTAATACTTGAATGTATCCCTGAGCCGTTTCATTTGCTATAGGTTCATCTTTAAGTAAGTCAATATAACTCATAATAGATGTAAGAGGTGTCTTAAGGTCATGCGAAACATTTGTAATGAGTTCTGTCTTAAGCCTTTCACTTTTAAGTGATTGCTTCATTGCTTCCTCTAACCCTTCACTTGCATGATTAATCATATAAGCCATTTCTTGAACTGCACCAATTGTATGTTTCACCTCTACTTTATGTGATAAATCACCCTTTGTAATTTTTTCAAGACCTATATAAAGATGCTTATAATCAATAAGAATCTTAAAGATAATTGCAAGGCACATGATATTAAAAATTACATAAAATGTTCCCAAAACTGGTGGATACGCACATACAATAAATCCAAGTATACCATTAAGAACCACATATACGGTTATGGTTATGACTACAAAAATTGAGAGATTCTTTTGTTTAATAACTCCTACATAGATATCGCGCATACTTTTAAGAAGGAAACTTCTCTCTACTAACTGTCCATGTCTAATAGTTCTTATAATACTACTAAGCCACCATAGCATCACCATCGTTCCTACTCCAAGTAGCCCACCTAAGATCAGCTCATATTGCTCAATTTGTAAGATCTGTTTAGTATAGGGAATCCACCCTAAGTAATCCAACTCCTCAATCATCCTAAAAGTTACAACAAGCCAAATTCCTATAATGCCGCCATAAGCTACTAATTGAAGCTCCAATGGCATCTTATCTATTTTCTTGAGAGGAATAAGTTCCTGTGTTGTTTTCTTACCAGCAATAATCAACCATAGAATCCCCATAATAAGGATAATGGTAATTCCAAACAAAAAAGGTTGGTAAATAAATGATTTGACTGTAGCAGAAGTATCGTGAAATTTCTTTTCAGCAAAATGATAACTACCGGGACGATCTTGCTGTGCTGGTGCAACAACAATCTCATATCTTCCTGCATCACTCAATACCTCTCCCTTATAATAATTTTCATAGGCTTTATACTCTACTAAGTTTTTACCACGTTGAGATTCCTGTTCCCATGGCACTGTTGTAAGTGTATTTGCATTTCCACGAATAAACCCTTCTCTCATGAGCAGCTCATCTCTAATAATCTCTTTATCTTCTGTTGCTATATAAATATTCGTAATAATACTATCTGTTTGATTGTCCTTTGCCCAATAATCAAAATCTACTGTTGCACGATTAAGATTTTCCTTAATTTCCTGATAGTAGTTCTGTCGATCTATAACGATGCCTTCCTTAGGATTCTCTCCCTTATAAGCCTCTAACTCAGCTTGAGTTAGGCTATTGGGATCAAATATTTTAGGATCATTGTACCTTACAATCCAGTCCCTTACATATCCTCCTGTACGTATGATACTTTCTCTATAATTCCAGGTACTATAATAGTTTTCTTCATATGGAAATTGTGATATACCATACAACGCAAATAGAGAGATAATAGCACCCACTGCAATGAGCAAACTCACCACTACTTTTGACACGATCGTATACTTAAGATTTTTCAACCAAGTAACCACTGCCCCACACCACCTTTATGTATTTTGGATCTCTTGGGTTAATCTCAATTTTTTCACGTAAACGCCTAATGTGCACGGCTACAGTATTTTCTGGTGCATGCGCTACATCATCCCATACATTCTCATAGATCTGATAGATTGATAACACTTGTCCCATATGTTTCATAAGATAGACAAGAATCTTATACTCCGTAGGTGTCAATTTAACAATTTCACCATCTACCAATACCTTATTACTTTGAATGTCTACTAATAATCCACCTGTCATTAATGTCTTTTGAGATTCAACTCTAGCACCTAAAGACGTATACCTTCTCAGCTGGGATTTGACACGTGCAAGGAGTTCTAAACTATTGAATGGCTTAGTAATATAATCATCTGCACCAAAATTCAAACCTGCTATTTTATCTGTATCTTCACTTTTGGCAGATAAAATAATAATAGGAACATTGTGTTCTTGTCGTATTCTTAGTGTTGTTGAAAGGCCATCTAATTTTGGCATCATTACATCCAAAAGAATCAGATGCACTTCTTGTTTATCTAGCAGTTCTAGTGCTTCAAGTCCATTATATGCCTTTAATACATAATAATTTTCCTTTTGAAGATGAATAGCTATTGATTCGACAATATGCGGATCATCATCACAAACCAGTATATTATACATCTCTTTTCCTCCATCACTTCTATTTGTCTTCCACTTTATAAGATTAACCCATCTCATAGTTTACATTCTAAAATATCACTATTAAGAATAATAAAAGGTCTTTCTTACAATTTCTTAAGAAAGACCTTTATTATGATAATTACATTGTATTATTTTCATTATAACTGTATTCAAAGCAGATATCTATATTTTTATACTCGTGTATTATTTTCATTAGTCTATTATCTGTATAAAAAAAGAACCTAGTTTATTCTAGGTTCTCCTATTACTATTCTCTATTTATAGGTAGATCAAAAAGTTAATTCTATAAACCCTTCATATTTATAAATTTGTAGTTGCCTGTTAGTTAAATCTATTTCAAAGTTAACAAAGCTAGAATACAGATCCGTATCTTTCAGAATATGCAATGTGATAATCGGAGACTCTACA
>JBOFPL010000242.1:0-11910 GCA_051659885.1 Cellulosilyticaceae bacterium | reverse complement strand
GCTCCATATCTCCTGATAGATGAATATTAGCCTCCTGACACATTTTCTCTACTGCTTCTGTAATAACATTTACATGAATTTTTCTCATCTTCGTCCCCTTCGTCGTACTTTTTCTTCTTCATAGTAAGGTTTAAATGCTGGTAATACACCTATTTTTTGCAAGGTTTGGATCATAACTACTGTCACTGGTCCAATAATAATACCTAGTACACCCACCAATCTAAATCCAATATACATTGCCATAACTGTTACAAGCGCATAGACACCTATTTGGTTGGACAATACTTTAGGTTCCATAACCTGTCTTACAAAAATAATTAAACCATAGATACATAATAAACCAATACCTACGGGTATATTACCTAAAATTAAATTGTACAACCCCCAAGGAATTAAAATTGCACCACTCCCAAACATCGGAATTGCATCAAATATGGCGATCCCCAATGCAATCAATAGTGCATAGTCTGCACGAATCACACTGAGTCCTATCAAACAAATACTAAATGTATAGGTCATCAAAATCAGTTGTGTCTTTACATAACCACCTAGTGCACTCGCTAGCCCCTCTTTGAGCATACGAATCTTGCCAAGTATATGCTCTGGCATTTGTGCCTTAATAAATCCTCTGATCTTGGCATTATCTTTGGTCATAAAGAAGGTTGCAATCAACGTAATGATCACAAAAAACAAACCATTGGGAACGCTTGAAATAATCCCATAGGCAGCTTTTACAATACTATTCAAAAAAGTACTCATATAATCTAAGAGTTCCTTTATGACACCATCCAATGAGTTAAATGCCTCAGGCATAGGAAGATTTGCTGTAAGTGTTTGAAATCTTACCTCTAATAAATCTAAAAATGAAAAAACTTCTTCTTTATAAATAGGAAATGCGTCAGCGAAAGAAACAATTTGTATCCAAAGTTGTCTGATTAGGAATGTCAAGAAGCCAAAAAAGGCTGTAAGAATAGTTGCCATACTTAGAAGGGTTCCAAGTCCTCTTGGAATTCTAAGCCGTCTGTGCAATATCGTAACAAAAGGATTTAGCAAAGATGCTAAGAGCCATGCAATAATAAATGGCGCCACTAAACCCAGAATATTAAACGCCAAAAAGAAATAAATAATGATGATACTTACCGTCCAGCCTAATAATTTTTTACCTATACGGTCATACCATTTTTCAATTCGATCCAATAACATCTTTCCACCCCACTTTTCTATAGTTTTATGCTACCTTGTCTGGAAGTACCTGTCAAGAAGACAAAAAAAGAACCACCATATTGGGGAGAATATGGTGGCCAAAATAGAGTTTTGTAAGGGTTTGCTATTTACGAGATAAATCTGTTACTTCCATATATAATTTATATGTTTAGGGGAGTTTAGAAATGATGCAAATACGGAATCTTTACATTTATCTAATCAAGGGTTTAGGGGAATAAAAGTAACAAATCTATCCCGAAGTAATATGTTATATTACTTGTCCGTTCTCATTTATATTACAATGTATTTGTGAATAGTATTTGTCTAATTTGTAAACAAACTGTTAATAAGTCATTTTTTATAGTCAGTTTTTCTTCACAAATTCTTCTTTTTTATAATTTATGTCTAATACTATTTTTTCCATTATGCAAATTGTATGTTTTCTTAGCTTATACATATACATAATATCTAACCCTTTTTTATTTTTCTCTTTTTATCCTTGTATACCTTTAAAACATAATTTTATAATTTTAAATATAAAATTATAAAATTCAATTATTATTTATTGGTAACATACCTTAAATTTTATATCCTATTTTCTCTCTTCTCAGACCCTAAAGAAATTAATTTTCCATAAAACAAACGAGCACCAACAATAGTTGTTGGTGCTCGTTTTATATTTTTATATAACAAAAAAGGCTTAGAACTAAGTTCTAAGCCTTTTGATATGCGATTGGGGGGACTCGAACCCCCAAGGTCTAGGACCACTAGATCCTTAGTCTAGCGCGTATGCCAATTCCGCCACAATCGCGTATTCATTTTGTATCCCTTAGGACAAGATTAATTATATATTATGATAAGCTTAAAGTCAACCCATTTTTTCTTCTTTTTTATTTTCTTCTTCAGGTCTAATAATTCTAGATTTAGAAATCAACTTTTTACAGTTATTACAAAAGTAAGTAGATGCACCACATGCATTCACTTCCTCTACTTCATGTGCCTGACAATCCGGACAGATATATTTTTTCATCTTTACTCACCTCCTATTGGTATACCTCTACTATATAACATTTTATTTTGCTGTACAATATATTTCCCCCAGGTTTCAAATCATGTTAAAATAGTTATAATGAATACTATTAACTATAGAAAGGACTTGCCTATGAAGAAATTCTTAGATACTAATTATTTAAAGATTTCCCTTTATATCATCTTCGTAGTAGTCAGTTGTATCTTAGCTTATCGCCTTTCTTCTAAGACGGACAATATACTACCTTATATCTATGCTTTCTTTAAGAACATCACAGACATTCTAGCACCGATTATCTACGGGCTATT
This sequence comes from Cellulosilyticaceae bacterium, assembly GCA_051659885.1. Lineage (GTDB taxonomy): Bacteria > Bacillota > Clostridia > Lachnospirales > Cellulosilyticaceae > JAVVPO01. The sequence continues at coordinate 9,369 of JBOFPL010000242.1, read as the reverse complement.
AATCGCCTATTTGATGAATCCTGCTATGGGCTTCTTTGAGCGTCATCTTGTAAGAGTTACCAAGCCTACCCAAACAGCTCAATATAAACATATCCGTATTTTCTCTATTATCATTGTTTATATTTGTTTGTTTGGTACTGTATTTCTTACTGTAAGGTTTTTAGTACCACAAATTCTAGAGAATATCAAAGTTTTACTCAACAATTTACCTAATTATATCAATGAAATAACGCTATTTATAACTCAGCTTGAAGGCTCTATTAATGAAAGTCTTTCTCCTGTTGGCGCAACAATTCAAGCAAGCAATGTACTCAATGCTGTTAATGTTAACCCAATGCTCAGTTTAGATTCTCTTAATAATCTCCTTAATACAATTATTGCAAGTTCCCTCAACATCACAGGGATTCTTCTTGATTGGGTAATCGGTTTTGTTATCGGAATTTATGCACTCAACCAAAAAGAAACATTTGCAAATGGTATGCAGCGTATGCTATATGCTGGATTTAAGCAACATACAGCTACAACAATTATTAGACTTTCAAAAGAAACACATGAAATGGTGCTCAAGTTCTTCGTGGGTAAATCTCTGGATTCCCTCATTATAGGAATTATGTGTTATATCGGTTTATCATTTATGAATAATCCCTATGCACTACTTCTTGCCTTAATTGTAGGTGTATGTAATATGATTCCTTATTTTGGACCATTTATTGGTGCTGTTCCTGCAGTTATTCTTACACTTTTTGAAGGATTCAATCCTGCACTATGGGTAGCACTCTTCATCCTTCTCCTACAACAATTTGATGGACTTATCTTAGGTCCTAAGATTTTAGGTGATTCGATCGGTTTAAGTCCATTCTGGATTATTACAGCAATCACTATAGGTGGTGCTCTTTGGGGACCTTTAGGTATGTTCTTTGCTTCTCCAATACTCGCAGTAATCCTCTCATGTATCAATAGATGGATCAATACACGCCTATTATCAAAATCAATTTCTATGCCTGAACTTGATACGGATCACTTCATTCCCAACATCAAATCACCCCAGGCAAAACTTAATCTTCCGTTCTCACGTAAAAAATCAAAAAAATAAGAGTAGACCTTAGGTCTACTCTTATTTTTTTATAACATTGCGTTAATTTTTTGCTCTAAAGCAGCTTTAGGCATTGCGCCTACTGCTGTATCTACTACTTTTCCATCTTTGATGAAAAGAATAGTAGGAATACTCATAATGCTGTATTTTGATGCTACGCCTCTATTTTCGTCAGTATTAACTTTACCAATTTTAACTTTACCTTGGTACTCTGTACTAAGTTGTTCAATAATTGGAGCAATCATTTTACATGGGCCACACCAATCAGCATAGAAATCAACCACTACTGGAACTGATGATTGTAATGCTTCTTCTTCAAAGTTTGCATCTGTAAATTTAAAAGCCATAATAATACCTCCTACATTCATTTATTGCAATATGCTAATATTTCATATCTCAAGTATATTACAACTAATGATGAATTGCAATATTAATTTTTCCGTTTACTGTCCTTTTTATGTGGTAGATTTTCAAATAGTTCTCCCAGATAATCATCCATTTCATCTAACATTTGTCCAATTTGGCCCAATCCTTTTTGCTCATCATTATCTGTGCGCTTTTTCAGCGTTTGTTTCTGCTTTTTAGAACGTTCTATATCATAAATATAATTTCTCAGCTTATATTGAAAGCGTTCACCTATTTTCACCAAATCACCCTCCTCCTTCGAGCTTTCACTATTAATGTATGAAAGATAATTTGGTTTTGGTTGACTTATCTACGATTTTTGGGTGGAATTGCTTCTAATCTATTAATTGTAAAGCCCATCTCTGAGAATTTCTTTTCATACTCAGTCATAATGTTATCTTCCATGCCACTATTATGTAAGTCTAATGTGACATTTTGAAGAAGCCAACCCTCTACTGAAAACTCCTCAAGTGAAGAAGCAAATAATCCCTTGTTATCTGTTTTGAAGTGAATTTCACCTTGTTCATCTAAGATCATTTCATATTTCTTAAGAAAATCTCTATATGTGAGACGTCTCTTTGCATAACGTGTTTTTGGCCATGGATCAGAGAAGTTTAGATAAACACGAGATACCTCCCCTTCCTCAAAAATATCAACACAACCAGCTACATCAAAATATAAAAACACAAGATTATCTGGACAATCTGTATTATTAGCTTTCTTACATGCCTTATAAACAACTGTTTCCGCACGTTCAGCCGCTATATAATTAATTTCTGGATTACGTCTAGCAAGCTCTGTAATAAAACCACCTTTGCCACAACCAAACTCTACATGAATTGGATTTTGATTTTCAAATAACTCTTTCCACTTACCTTTCCATTCCTCTGGATTTGCTACTACTCTATCATCATTTTCAAGATACTCTGTTGCTCTTGGATCTCTTCTTAAACGCATATTAATATTCCTTTCTTAATTTTCATAGTGGATTTCTTCTAGTTTTATATTTTACCATGCTTAGACTAATAATTCATTGTTAAAAATAGAGTTTTTGTCTTTTTAAACCAAATCAAAAGCGGCTATATGAGGTTGTGCTCTATAGCCGCCATTTTTTCACCTTTACTCTATACGGGCAATCCAATAACCATATTCACCATTAGAAATAGGATTACCTGTAGATGTTTTAAATCTTTCAATACGATCATAAGTAAGGATATATCTTCTTGTAGTGTGATAAATGTCTGGAATACCCACATAATATGCTTCCATATCTTTATCTTTTCCTAATATAAAGTGTGAAAATTTATGATAACAGAAGATAATCATAGGCTGCGTACACCATTCATAGTCAAGCTGAGGAATAGCAGTCAACTCATCCATAGAAATTCTTACCCAATCAACGGTGTCCTCTTCTTGATCAAATACTTCGATCGCTTCTGATCGCTCAAATATTTCTTTAATTTCTTTAAAGCGTTCTGGCTCTGCTGGTGGTGTGTCAGTAGCTATTACACTACTTTGCATTCTTTTAAGTCTTTGACTAATCTCATCTAAAAACTTAGCTTCTTCGGATGAAGGCTCTAATAATTTATCTTCTTGCTGCCCTATTTCATCGTATACGCTACGCTTATCTTTTTGCTCTTTCTTAGCTTCTTTTTGTTGTTCTTTAGCATGCTCTTTGGCAGCTTCTTTTTGCATCTCTTTAGACTGCTCTTTGGCAACCTCTTTTTGCGTCTCTTTAGACTGCTCTTTAGCAACCTCTTTTTGCGTCTCTTTAGACTGCTCTTTAGCAACTTCTTTTTGCATTTCTTTATTTCCGTCTTTACTTTGCATTTGCTCTTTAATTTGAGCAATCAATGCTTCCTTGACCTTTTGCATAATCGGGTCATCTTCAATAGATTTACTCTTATCTTCATTGGTATAGAAGATTACAGGTTTTGCTTCCTTATTCTTCTCTACACCACCCAAATCAACTTGTTCAATATACTCGCCGTCTTCTTCCTCCATTTTTGCCGTATCAAATTGGGGCGGTGCTGGTTTAACCTCTGTGACAGTCTTTGTTTCTGATTTAATTTCTATAGGTACGACTACTTTTGGTGGTTCCATTGTTTTAGGTACTTCTACCGGTTTAGCTGGTTCTACTGCCGTAGGTACCTCTACCGGCTTAGCTGGTTCTACTACTTTAGGCACTTCTACCGGCTTAGCTGGTTCCACTGCTTTAGGTACCTCTACTGGCTTAGCTGGTTCCACTGCTTTAGGTACCTCTACTGGTTTAGCTGGTGTTGTTACTTTAGCTTTTGCAGTCTGTACATCTACTTTCACTATAGGTGCCGCCGGAGTAGGCTGTGGTTTTGTTTTTTTAGGAAGTGCCTGCTCTAACATAGAAGTAATGAGGTATTTATCTTTACAATACCCTACCAATACATTGTCAGTTGAACCAATCACATCTCCTTCTACAACAACCGCCGCTGCATCAAGATCTTTTCCATCAATGCCACTACCTTCTATGTTTTCAATAGCTACTTTCCATGTACTTTGTTTATTTTGGCAAGGATCATTTAATTCTCCAATACGAATAGCTTTGCTATTTTTTTTACTCACCACATAAAGCACATATTTTTTGTCTGTTAGTCCAATAAGATCTTGGACGTAACACTTGATAATACCAGGTGTACTAATAGTTACATGCCCACTTGGTTTTCTTTGATTTTTTCCGTATCCTCCAACATTTTCTTCTAGACAAATCAAAGTATTTAAATACATATCATATCCTCCCTTTTCTTGTCCTTACTTAATACTATATATATATGACAAAAAAGGATGGCATAGAACAAAAGCCCACCATCCTAAAGGATAGTGGGCCCACATAAAGCATTATTTTGTTAATGCAATGATTTCAACTTCAACTTTTGCATCTTTTGGAAGTCTAGCTACTTCTACAGCACTTCTTGCTGGGAATGGCTCAACAAAGTATTGTGCATATACTTCATTTACTTTTGCAAAATCATTCATATCTGCAAGGAATACAGTTGTTTTAAATACTTTATCAATTGATGTTCCTGCTGCTGCTAATACTTCTTTTACATTTTTAAGCGCTTGGTGTGCTTGCTCTTCTACTGTTTCTGCAAGTTCCATAGTCTCTGGATCTAATCCTAATTGTCCTGATGCGTATAACATATCACCAACAACTACCGCTTGTGAGTATGGTCCGATCGCTTTTGGTGCTTTTTCTGTAGAAATTACTTGTTTAGTCATTACATATTCCTCCAATTTCATCTTCTTTACACTGCGTATAATTACCCAGTATTCTAAAGTATTCACATTCTTTGTTTACTTTCCCTAAAGCAATAAGCATATTGGCATCTTCCAGATTACCTTCTAAGTCCACAAAGAAAATATAATGCCATGATTTATTTCTCCTCGGTCTAGAATGTATTTTGAGTAAGTTTACTCCATTATATGCGAAGTGTGAAAGTACACTATATAATGCGCCACTCTCATGCTTGGTCGTAAACACTATACTTACTTTATCACATTTTTCGTCTATTTGTATATATTTTCCTATTACAATAAACCTGGTATAATTATCCTTCGTGTTTGCAATGTCTTCTTCTAGAATATCTAACCCATAAAGATGAGCTGCCCGTTTACTCCCTATAGCCGCTTTATGAGCATCCTTTGCTTGTGCGACATATTGTGTCGCCATAGCTGTATTATGATAAGGCACTGACTTAAACGCCTCATGTTCGCTAAGAAACTGATTACATTGACTCAGTGCTTGTGGATGAGAATATACTTGTGTAACAGTATCAATAGATGCACCCTTTATTCCCAACAAGGAGTGTTCCACCTTAACCACCTGTTCTCCTATAACATGTAAATTATAAGCATTCAAAAGGTCATACACTTCTAATACTTCACCTGTAAAAGAATTTTCTATAGGTAATACCCCATAAGCTACCTCTCCCTGACTTACTGCCTGAAGCACTTGTTCAAAAGTCGTATAGCATCTATACGTATAGTCTATCCCTTTAAAAAAGCCTAGTGTTGCTGCCTCACTAAAAGATCCCGGTACACCTTGAAATCCTACGTTATAACTTTTTGTCATATCAAGTGGTCGTTTAAAACCTTCTTCTATCGTGCCTAAAATATCTGTTGCCTCATAAATCTTATCAAGCGACAGCCTCAGTTTATTCTCTATTTTTTGATACTGTACCTCATCCATCTATCTTCCCCCTTTGATAATACGCCCCTCAATCTCTGCATATTTAGCCATCTTATCCATTACTTCTTTGAACTGGTCTGGTGTAATGGACTGTGGCCCATCACATAAAGCTTTGGCTGGATTATTATGAACTTCAATAATAACACCATCAGCACCTGCTGCCATAGCCGCCATACAAAGTGGTTGTACCATCCATGACATCCCTGTCGCATGACTTGGGTCTACAATAACAGGCAAGTGGCTAAGTTTTTTAGCTGCTGTAACAGCTGCTAGATCTAAGGTATTACGTGTGTAACTTTCAAAAGTTCTAATACCTCTTTCGCAAAGAATAACTTGGTCATTACCACCAGCCATAATGTATTCGGCAGCCATGAGCCACTCTTCAATAGTAGATGAAAGCCCTCTCTTTAGTAAGATTGGTTTACGTGTTTGGCCTAACTCTTTAAGTAATGCAAAGTTTTGCATATTACGTGCACCAACTTGAATCACATCTACATCTTCAACAAATCTTTCAAGTGTCTGTGGGTACATGATTTCAGTTACGATTGGCAACCCTGTTTCAGCTCTTGCTACTTTTAAGAGATCAAGGCCATCTTCTTCTAAGCCTTGGAAAGCGTAAGGAGATGTTCTTGGCTTATATGCACCACCACGTAAAAATGTCGCACCACACGCTTTTACAGCTCTTGCAATATCCGTAATCTGACTTTCACTCTCCACGGAGCATGGACCTGCAATAACTGCAAAATCTTTACCACCAATACGAGAGTCTCCAATTTGAATTACTGTATCTTCTGGATGGAAGAGTCTGTTTGCTTTTTTATAAGGTTCTCTTACACGCATCACCTTATGTACACGTGAATCATTTTCTAATTGATCATTTTCGATACCACTTGTATCTCCTACTAATCCTACTACTGTACATTGATTCCCTCTAATTTTTTGTGCCTCTACAGGGTATGCCGCTTCGATCTCTTTCATAAGTTGGTCAATCGCTTGTTCAGGTGTATTGTATTTTAATACGATAATCATATTCATTCATCTCCTTAATTATTTTTTATTATTAATCTATATCAAATCTGTAAAGTTTACCGGTTTGCTTTACAGTTAAAGAAAATTAAGAAACAAAAAAACCCTATGCACGTTGATGCATAGGGCTATAATTTCACCAAATCTTGATTGGGTATGAAATCAGTGGAATAATCCTACATGGATATGCAACATCGTGCTTCTCGTTTTCGATTACAGCAAAAATAACCAGCGCTAAAATAAAAGTAGCCCCAGCTAAAAAAGAATGTATAAAATTTTGCTGTAAGTTGAGATACACGTTCCATTTGATTTCTCCTCTCTAAAAATTTTAGGTTAATTATATACTAGGGTTTAAATATTTGTCAATAAGAGTATTTTATAATCTTTTATAATTAATCTGACTATTATTGTCTATTTTCATCAATATAATTAGATAACATTGCAAATCTTTCTAGTGAAAGTGTCTCTCCTCTAGTCGTTGCACCTATACCACTTTCGTCTAAAATTCTCTTTAATTCATCCTTTGGTAGGTTAAGTTCTCCATTAGATGCTAAAGTATTAAGAAGTGTTTTTCTACGTTGTGAAAAAGCCGCACGTATAATTTTAAAGAATTGTTTTTCATTGTTTACATCTACAGGTTTCTCTTTATAAAGATCCAGTTTGATTACTGCTGAATCTACATTTGGTCTTGGCATGAAACAATTGTGTGGTACATTAGCTACTAATGATGTTGTGCAATAATATTGCATAGCTGCCGTAATCGCTCCATACTGTTTGTTGCCAGGTCCTGCTGCAAGACGATCCGCTACTTCTTTCTGAACCATAACAGTAATACTTTCAATTGGTAAATGATTCTCTAGGAGCATCATAATGATTGGTGTTGTAATATAGTATGGCAGATTGGCTACAACTTTAACCGTCTTACCTTCTGCATGTTCTTTAATTAGTTCATGAAGATCTACTTTAAGCACATCTTTGTGTACCAACACAAAGTGTTCCTCTTGACCAAATTGATCTTGTAAGATTGGAATAAGCTGATTGTCAATTTCAATAGAAATCACTTTCCCAGCACTCTCTAGAAGTGCTTGTGTCACACTTCCTATACCAGGTCCAATCTCAATGACACAATCATCTTTTGTTATATGAGATGCTCTAATAATTTTTCCTAATACATGTGGATCAATTAAGAAATTCTGTCCGAATTTTTTTTGAAATGCGAATGGATATTTATTTAAAACCGCTTTGGTACCTTCTGCCGTTGCTATCTGTTGCATATTCTCACTCCTTCTTTGTGTATCATATCATATGAATTGCCTCTGTGCATAGCATCTGCCAAGAACAAAGATAAAAAGACTACTCTTATTAGGAGTAGTCTTATATGTTCTATTAGTATTGTGTACGTTCACCACGGACATCTATACTTTGATCTTTCAAAATATAAACCTTTTTATTTTGTCTACCAAAGTTATATACTTCTTGGCTTGAATCAAAGAATAAATCTATGTCGTGACCTTTGATTGCCCCACCAGTATCACCTGCAATAGCAATACCATATCCTTCTACATAAAGGATTGTATTAAGTGGGATAACTTTTGGATCTACCGCTACCATACCTTTAAAAGTAGGTCTTCCAGTTGCAGTTTTATTATGCCATTTATCACCCGGGATATCAGTATATGCTGTCGCTTCTAACGTTAAAGCCGACGTATACTCATATCTCTTTCCAGTATATGGGTCTGAAATGGTGTTTCTACTACCTTCTAGAACCACTTCCTTAGTTGGTTCCTCTTTAATGATTACTTCTTTGATGTTTTCCTCTGTTGGGATACCACCAAAATGCACGATTTCTACTACCTGTTCCTTCATACCTTTCTTACCTGGTGTTACTACATTCTTCACACCTGGGTCAAGATCCTTTGTAAACTTTACCTCACGCTCAAAAGGTATTTCAACTGATCTTACTTCCGTGATTACTTCTTTTGTTTTAACTGTAATCTTGAGCTCATCTGTTACTACTGTATCTAATGATGGCTCACACTCACTTCCTTCTGGGAAGTCAATGCCTTTTGACTTTAATACTTCATCTACTGTTTTTGATGTCGTCTTAAAAGTATGTGTTGTACCGTTTACAGTCACGCTTACAGTTGGTTTAAATCTATATATGTTTATTTTCATGCCATCTTCAATCTCTTGTGTCAAATCAGGCTGTACAACGTCATTTTCATTTAGTATAATTTGTGAACTTTCAAGAAACTCTTTTACATAGACATCATAAGTCTCGTACTGTGTTACCTTACCGTCATCGATCACGGCAATAGTCTTCGACCTCGATTGATATGCTGCTATGGTACCTGTACCAAGTAAAAACAACACAACAATCAATAAAGCGATCCTTCTTCGATTTTTCATGATTACCTCCTTGAACTGGGGACTACCTTGACATGAAGTTTAGTATTAATTTTATTTATCAAAGCAGTTAGGATTCTCCCTCTCATTTCATCAATCGTGCTAATCGATGCTTTACTGGAAATAAGCGTGTGTTTGATTTTTACAAATCATATAATGAATTGTAATACAATTTCGTTATTTTATCAAGCTTTTCGTAACAACTTTTTCTTCCAAT
>JBOFPL010000241.1:0-1973 GCA_051659885.1 Cellulosilyticaceae bacterium | reverse complement strand
TTTTCACTTTAGGTATCTCATTTTTCTTATTTGCATAAAGCAAATCAATTAGCTTACATTTTGATAAAGTCATTACATTAAAAATAATAACCACTAAATACACAATTCCAAAACATCCTATAGTCTTATAGAGTCCACTTTTGGAGAATACAAATTTAAACTGAGTCATTTGAGTACCAAAAAGTTGTGCTGTAAAAACAGATAAGCCTTGAGATAAGAATATGCCTAAAATAATTCCTGCAACTAATGAACATAATCCAATCATCATTGTCTCAATAATTAAAACGAAAGATATCTTACTTTTATTCATCCCTAACAACATATATAATCCTAATTCTTTCTTACGCCGTCTAACCAAAAATTTATTTGCATATAGGACCAAAAAACCTAGTACAATAGCTATAAATATGGATAAATAGCCTATTAGCATCGCTAAATTTTGTAGCATCAGATCTGTCGTTTCAGATACCATCATCATCGCTTTTTGACTTTCAATCGCATTGAATACATAAAAAATACATACGCTAAATGTAAGTGTCAAAAAATAAATAGCATAATCTTTAAAACTTTTTTTCACATTACCTAGAGCTAATTTAAAATACATGATCAACATCACCTCCTAGGAGGGCTACAACTTCCATGATTTTATTAAAAAATGTTTTTCTTGTATCAGTTCCCTTGATCAATTCATTAAAGACTCTCCCATCTTTAATAAATATAATACGTTTGCAATAACTCGCCGCAAAAGCATCGTGTGTTACCATCAAGATAGTCGCCTGTTCCTCTAAATTTAGCTTCTCAAAACTTTCTAGCAACATTCTTGCAGATTTTGAATCCAATGCACCTGTAGGTTCATCTGCCAAAATAAGCGAAGGATTTGTTACCATTGCTCTAGCACTTGCTACCCTTTGTTTTTGTCCCCCTGACATCTGGTAAGGAAATTTAGCTACCACATCTTCAATTTGAAGTTGCTTAGTGACTCTATCTACACGTGCTCTAATTTCTTCTTGGGGTAATCTTAGTACAGTAAGAGCCATTGCAATATTTTCATAACCTGTTAAAGTATCTAGTAGATTAAAATCTTGAAAAATAAATCCTAGATGTTCTCTTCTAAACTTAGCCAACTCTCGTGCTTTTAGTTCTGTAATATTCTTTCCATCTAATAGGATCTGCCCCGAAGTAACTGTATCAATCGTTGCAACACAGTTTAGTAAAGTTGTCTTCCCACTTCCTGATGCCCCCATCACACCTATATACTCTCCTTCTGCTACCTTCAAACTTATATCATGAATAGCTTTTGTTACATTTCCTTGATTGCCATAATACTTCTCTATATTTTTTACCTCTAAAATAGTTTTCATATACACTGCACCTCTTTCCTTGAGTTTTAGTATAGACGCATCTAGAGGTTACTTCCTTAACTTCACCTTACACTATCCTTACACTTTTGTAAGTTTTCTAGCGTTATCTCTCTATGCTTCAAAAAAGACTCTTTTATCCTTTGGAAAAACAAATGATACCTGGGTCCCTTTCCCTTCTTCAGATACTACCCCCATACCCAAATGCATCTTTTCACAAAGCTTTTGACATAGATAAAGGCCTATCCCTGTTGATTTAGCATATTTCCTGCCATTTTCTCCTGTAAACCCCTTATCAAATACACGCCCTACATCCTTTGTTGGAATTCCTATCCCATTATCTATTATTTTTAAAATAACCTGTGTATCTGTTATCTCCGCTTCAAACCCAAGTATCAGATGTTCTTTTCTATATTTTAAGCTATTGGTAATAATTTGTCCTAACATAAAATCAATCCACTTTGAATCAACAAATACTTTCTCCTCCAGCTTACCTAATTTAATATCAACTTTATACTCAATAATTTGCTTAGCCTGTTTCTTAATAGCTGTTCGTACTAATTCTTCAAGGCTAACTTCTCTAATCATATAATCTTTCTCAACCGATGTACTTCT
>JBOFPL010000240.1:0-1827 GCA_051659885.1 Cellulosilyticaceae bacterium | reverse complement strand
ATAGGGAGTGCATCGGTTGGTATATTGGAAACAGTATGGCCATCCCATTTAATACAGTCAGTTTCTTGTCTACTTATCATTTGATCAAAATTGAAGTTCATTTTAGCACCTCTTTAATTAATGTAGGGAATAATTGATTATGAATTATTCAATAGTTTTAATTTACTAAATAATAAAGAAAGAGTCAACTTGCAATAAAGAAAGATATAAAATATATCCTTTTAAAATGGTATGGATAAAAATAAAGGAACATATATAATACAAGTAAACATTTGTCTTACGAAGAAACGAGTAAGGGGGAAAAAGAATGGTAAAGAGATTAATTGCAACACTTATGATACTGATGATAGGTGGTAGTGTGGCAGGCTGTTCGACAAATCAATCATCTACTCAAGAAGGAAAGACAGAAACAAAAACAGAAACCAAGGCAACTGGGGAAACAAAGGGTGAAGAATCAGGGAAGGCAGAAAAACCTGAGACAGCTACAGTAATTAGTGAAAAGGTGATTGAACCTAAATTCTTTGTGTGTTCTAGCACAGATTTTACAGGCAATGAAATTGTTTTTAAGGCCATTGAACATTATACCAATATTAAGTTCAAGCCGATTCCAGTGCCATTAGCTAATTATAATGAAAAACTAAGTACATCACTTGCGTCAGGAGATATCCCTGATTTAATGGGATGTAGATCTGCATCAACAGTAGATAAATACGGACCAGAGGGGGCCTTTGTACAGCTTACTCCTTATATTGAAAAAGGGATGATGAATGATTACATGGCTGTACTTGATAGATATCCTAACTCTAAATACTTAGTTAAATCCCCAGATGGCAATATTTATGGAGTACCTAGAATCTATGACGCCGACTATTTGATGGATGAATCTTGGATTGCTAGAACAGATATCTTAGAGAAAAATGGTATGACCAAAACACCAGAAACATTTGATGAGCTTTATGATATGATGAAGCAATTAAAAGAGCTCTATCCAGACTCTACACCTTATACAAGTAGATGGGGAATTAGCCACGTGATAGCTGGTCAAACGGATATGAGAAATACCAACTATACATATTTCTTGAATAAAGTCACGAATGAATACGAATATGGCCCTGCTTCTCAAGCTTACAAAGATTCAATACAGTTCCTTGCACAAGCTTATAAGGATGGTATATTAGATCCTGATGTAGCGACACTTTCAGATGAAGAATTCTTAGAGAAATTTTCATCTAATAAAGCCTTTATTACTTATGACTATCAAATAGGGGATCAATTAGTAAGGGATGCGGGAAGTATTTTAGAGGATGGATTTGAAGTATCATCTATTTTACAACCTGCTTATAATGGCAAAAGAGAAGGTGCTATTATCTTAAAAGGATACTACGGCTATACAAAGGCGATCTCATCATCCTCTAAATATGTAGAAGAACTCGTCAAATTCTTGAACTGGACTTGTACAGAGGAAGGCATCAATGCCCTTCAGTTTGGCGTGGAAGGAGAAAACTATGTGATGGAAGATGAGAAAGTAAAGTTCTTAGATGATATCAAATACTCTGGTAACCCAGGTGGTAAAATTACAAACTCTGGATTAAATGATGGCAATATCTTTAGTGTCTTCCCACAATTAGGAAAAGAAACCTATGAGATGACTGGTGAGATGGCAAGGAAATCTGCAGAATTCTTGGAAGGACATGATGCATTTGGTGAGACGTACAATTTTGCGAAGTTCTATTCAGAGAAAGATAAGAAAAGATATACAGATATTATGACACCAATTAATACCTTTGTAGAAGAGGCCTCTATGAAAGTTATTACAGGTGCAATGAG
>JBOFPL010000239.1:0-22681 GCA_051659885.1 Cellulosilyticaceae bacterium | reverse complement strand
GTTAAAGTCAAATCATTAGTCCACGGAATAACCACGTCTCTTTCTTCATTAGCAAAGTTTAAAGTTGTTTTATGCGTAAATTGAGGTTCATCAGTAAAAATAGCTGGAACTACTTTTCCAAATTCATTACTTATTTTATTTTTATAGGCTTCATACGTTAATTCTATAAACTTTTGCATAGCTTCTTCATTTAAAGTGTCCACATATGTTTCATTATTAAACCAAGAACTTTCTGTTGACACCTCTAGATAGGCATACCACTTATCACCTATAGGCATTTCATCATCTTTGATTTGTTTATACTGTGTTAAATAACCATTTTCATCAAGTTTCACATCATATATACACAGCAATTCACCTTTTCCAGTTCTTCCACCTCTTGATGCCGAATCCGCATGATTAGCATATTCCTCACCTTTTAAGTAAGGCCTCTTAGTAAATAACAAATATCTAGCTCTATATTCCGGAGTCTTAGTGACTAATCCCCCTGCAAACCCAGATGGCCATCTATCCTCATCGTATAACCAAGCTAACATTTTTTCTTCTTTTGCTTTATCTACACAATGTGTTATAAGCTCCATAAATTCTTGACTTAAATATGTTGTTTCCATACCGGTCCTGGGATGCATGTGAAATCCACCAAATCCCATTTCTTTTAGATACTCTATTTCTTCACTTAGTAACTCTTTAGTTAACTTTGTATTCCATGCCCAGAAAGGTGTCCCTCTATACTCACTTGTAGGATTTTTAAATAGTTTATCATCTAATTTTACTTGTAAATTTTGTTTATAAAGCATACTTTTCCCCCTATTTTTCACTCATTTTATTAACAATATCTATCTATATATTCCTCATTTTTTCACAGTAGTATTGAACATTTTCCCATTTTGCATCTGGCGGAATACGATGATCCGGACATGGAATATATCCTCCTAGAGCAATAAGAGACTTAAGTCTTTCTACTTCTTTATCAATTGCTCTATAATCACGTGCAAAAATATTTTTATTCATTCCGCCTACCCCTCTTATGGTCTTTCCATACTTTTCTCTCCATGGTTTGATACTAGCTTCCCAAGTTCCCACTTCAATAGGAAACATAGTATTAATTCCATTTTCTAACCATGTAGGAATTAAAGAATCAATCATTCCATCACAATCCAAAGAAATAATCTCTATTCCATTTTCTTTTAATAAGTCAGTTATTTTTCTATAATAAGGACCTACTTTTTCATCAAAAACTGTAGGAATAACTAAAGGCCCATTTTTAAAACATATATCTTCCCAAAAGTGTGCAAAATCAAATTTAGTACCTGAACTTAAAACATTTTTTACTACCTCATAACTTAATTCTCCAATAGTATGTAAAATTTCTTCAAATAACTCTTCATCATCTGCATACATATAGCTAGCACCTTCTACCCCTACCCAGTTACGAAATTCCCCAAATAAGCTCCCACAATGCAGTCCTAATGGATTCTCTCTATCTTTTTCACTCTTTTTTATTTGCTCTAATGTATTAAAGTTAATACGTTCACCTGTATACTTCAATTTAGGTAAAAAATAGTTTTCCCAACTTTTTCTATCTTTTAAAGTATGATCAAATTCTTGCGGAATAGAAATAATTCCTGGTTTTTCTAACTCAATCACTCCACAATAATTCATTACCTTTTTAGATCCATCTGTAAGCTCTTCTATAACTGTTCTTTCAAAATGAGGATATAAACCAGCATTTCCTCCAGTCATTGTCTGCCAGTTAAAATCAAATCCTAACTTATTAGCTATTTGTTTGTCTATTTCATTACCATCTCCCTGTCCTTTCCATTCAGCTTCTGTAATATGTCCTTCATGATACCATTTTTCTAGAGTCTCATACCAATATCCAAAATGAACTACCGGCATTCTATCATAATTTTGATAATGTAAAATTGCTTTCACTCGTTCTCTATTATTCATTTAGCCTCTCCCCCACATTTACTAGCGTTTTAATAATACTTCTTGCTCATAATTCTTAATTTCCTCTATCCATTCTTTTCCTACAGGCATTCCATTTTTTAGCACATAATACTCCCATACTGCAGCCATCGGCGCTACTTTCATTTCTTCAAGTAATGCTAATCTAGTGGTAAAATCTCCCCTTCTTTCCAACTCCTTTAAATGTTCTACAGGTTCAAGTAATGCAAAGAGTAATGCCTTACGCATATTGCGTGTACCTATAACCCAAGCTGCAATTCGATTAATACTTGCATCAAAGAAATCTAATCCAATATGCACTTTATCCAAATAATTGCCTCTAATCAGTTCTTGTGCTATAGCTATTAATTCCTCATTTAATACTACTACGTGATCACTATCCCATCTAACAGGCCTACTAACATGTAATAATATTTGATCTACAAATTGCATGACTGCTGAAATCTTATCTGATATTACTTCTGTCGGATGGAAATGTCCTACATCTAAACAGAGTAATTTTTTATTTTTTGTCGCATATCCCATATAAAATTCATTAGAACCTACTACATAACTTTCTGATCCTATCCCAAAAACTTTAGATTCAATTGCATCTAAATTATATTTTTCATCAATCTTGACTTCAAAGATCTTATCTAATGACTCTTTAAGCCTTTGCCTAGGAGCTTTCCTATCTATAGGAATATCTTTATACCCATCAGGAATCCACATATTCGTTACGGCTGGAGTTCCTAACTCTTTTCCAAAGTACTCTGCTATTTTACGCGAAGCAATGCAATGCCTAATCCAAAATGCTCTAATTTCCTCATCTTGATGTGCTAATGTAAATCCATCATTACTTTTTTCATGTGAAAAACAACTTGGATTAAAATCTAGTCCTATTCCTTTATTTTTAGCCCATTCTACCCAATTTTTAAAATGCTCTGGCCTCAACTGATCTCTTTCAACCTTTGCTCCATTTGTTTCTGCATACAATGCATGTAAATTGACTCTATTCTTTCCAGGTATGAGAGACAATGCTTTGTCTAGATCCATTCTCAGTTCTTCAGGAGTTTTAGCTTTTCCAGGATAATTACCAGTAGCCTGAATCCCTCCTGTTAAAACCGCATCAGGATTTTCAAATCCTGTCACATCATCTCCCTGCCAACAGTGGATTGAAATAGGAATACTATCTAATTTATCCAGTGCACACTCTACGTCTATTCCCCATTCTTCATAAAATTCCTTTGCTAGCTTATATGCCTCTATAATTCTTTCTTGATTCATCATAGTTCTTGCCCCCCTACAGTATGTAAATGTTTTCATTTAATTCCATATCAAATTTTTATTATTTTATATGCTTGAGGTACTTTTATGCTTACTACTCCATCTTCATTCTTTGCATATATCTCTCCATTAAGAGTTTGAATACTTATTTCTCCATCTACTTTAACTACTTGTTTATCATCAATCTCTATTACTTGTTTATCATAATTAACGCTTATTATTCCAAACATTGCCTGTATAATAATTATTCCTATATAAGAAGCAAATCCATGATTTAAGCTAGCTACTGTATTATCATTCTCCCATAATGTTCCTGTTCTCTTTGCCATCTTATAGAAATACGGTATACACTCCTCTAATACTTGATTGTATTTCTTCCATCTTATCAATAAAATACATCTTAAATAATTTCCAATAAAAGCATTTGCATATCCTATGTCATCTAATTCTCCTTTTTCTTTACGCCTTGGACCAAATACCGTCAGTATTCTATTTACTAATGTTTTAAATCTTATGTCTTCTTCACTTGCTATTCCAGTAAAAAATGCATAATACTGACACACTTCAGATTTATCATCTTGAATCATTAATTTCTCATTTGCTCTTACACTATGATCTCTAAAAAATTCTCCATCAAAAGATTGGTTTAATATAGCTTCTTTTACTTTATCCGCTTCTTTTAATAAGTCATTATCTTCATATAATTCTCCTATTATGCTAAGTACCTTGTAGTACAACATATTAGTTGGATAATTCACATCTTGTACCCATTCATTAGCTACAGACCATTCTATAAAATTCCATCCTTCTAATTTTTCTAACAATCCATCCAAATTAATAAATCTTTTTAGATACTGAAGCATATTGTAGCAAATTTTTTTAAATATATCTTTGTCTGCTAATTTATTTCTATTTAAATATTGTTCCAACTCTATGATGTACCACATTCCCCACTGAGGAATAAAATTACCATTAAAGTGATCTGCTGGATAACACATAGGTAGCATCCCCTCTGGTACTCCTGTAAAATATTTTGCCTTAACAAAATTTTCTAAGAATACTTTTTCTACGGAGTAATCCCCAGAAAAAAGATATGCACTTTGACTTGTAAAATAACTATCACATAACCATCCCGCTCGTTCTCTAGTTGGACAATCCATAAAAACATCTAATGTATTTTGTCTATATGTTTGTATTGCCGCATCAAATATTTCTTGGATATCGTTATTTTTACATCTTAAAACTGTCTTATTATAATAGGGGTAAGAATATTCTACTAAGCCTATTTTATTTATCTCTATACTTCCTTCAAGAACTACAATCCCTATATATTTAAATCCATATGTTTCAAAACTCTGAAGTTCATATATATCATTTGAAGCTTTTAGTTCATAAGTCACTATATTATTAGTAGCCCATCTGTTGTAGTTAATTTTTCCTTCTTCTAATAACTCATCAAATATAATTAGTATCTTAGCATCTTCTTTTACTTTAATTCTTGTATGGATAAAACCATTATTATTTATTTCCATTTCCCATACACAATACCTATCTTTATTTAATACTTCACAATCCGCTTCTCTAATAGACTCAAACTTTAATTGTTGAAGTTCATAGTATGATTTATCCTCTAACTCTTCTTCTGGGAAACTAACAAAAGTATCCTCTTTTACTTTTACAAAATTTCCATTTCCTTCTCTTGGTATCTTTAAACATTTTCCATAATCAACAGTAGTATTAATTTCTACATACTTTAGTTCTGGATATTCTAAATCTCTTGGGATAAAATCTATTTCCAACTCTAAAATCTCTATACATTCTTCTTCAAATTCTTCTTTTTTTCTTTTATTATCTAAGTGCCATACTTCATTAAAACTTCGTTGAAAAGAATATCTGCTAACTTTTTGTAGTCTATCTTTTTGTTGTTTAGCACTAAAATTCTCTCCTGTGTATGCAACTACTTTTTCATCTTCTACTATTTCCGCACATAAGAAAGATGTCCCTTGAATGGTATAATATGTTGGACATTTATATCCTGCCACTTCTATAGAGATATGATTTTGTCCTTCAGCTAAATGTCTTGTAATATCTATTTCATCAATTCTTGCATACCCATGTGGCCCTCTAGCAGGTCCATAATGTATAAATTTTTGATTAATATATATCCTATATAATGTTGCTCCAGATAAAATCAACTTATATTGCTTGCCTTTTTGCTTCACTATGTGAGTTGTAAATATTGCTCCAATATTTATCTCTTCTGATTTACCTTTTAGCCATATTGGTTTTGCTTTTTTAAACCTCATTACTTTACCTCCTTTTAACAATCTTAATTTTAATTTATCCCTGGCCTATTTAATTAAGAGTCTCTCCCCTACTTAAAATCATACCTTCAATCAAATTTAATTAGCACTTAATTAGGATCCATCCCAACAAATGATACTACCTATTTCTATCTTTAAACATTAGTGTTTGATTATTAAGTACATTAATTGATAATGAACCCTAAATTAAATTCTCTATGTTTTCTCACCCCTTTACACTGCCAAGTACAATTCCTTTTGTAAAATATTTTTGTAGAAATGGATATATACATATTATAGGAATCATAGCTAAGAAAACTTGTGCTGCCTTATTTGTCCTATCAGAAACCTCTTTTAATGAAGCAAATTCTGCACTAGTAATCATTGACATATCTTTTGCTACGACTACTGTCTGCAAATAACTTTGTAATGGATAGTTTGTTGTCTTATTCATATAAATAAGTCCATCAAACCATGAATTCCAATGTCCTACAGCAGAAAATAAAACTAATGTTGCCAATGCTGGTTTTGATAATGGTACAAAAATTTTCCATAAGCAAATCCAGTAGTTTGCACCATCAATCTGTGCCGCCTCATCGATTTCATTTGGTAAATTTCTAAAAAAGTTTAAAAGTAGTATAATGTTAAAAATAGGAACTGCCCCTGGTAAAATCAATGCCCAAAAGCTATCAATCAATCCTAGTGCATCAATCGTTAAATATGTAGGAATTAAACCTCCACTGAACAACATAGTAACAACAAAATACCATAAATATACTTTACGCCCCATAAGTTTTCCTTCTTCTTTTGATAAAGGATAGGCCACAAGAATAGTGATTAACATTTGAAAAGGTACACCCACTACGACTCTTAATACTGAAATACTTGCCGCCCTCCAAAATTCTGGTTTTCTAGCAACATATTCATAGGACCCCAATGTAAAGTCTACTGGCCATAATCCTACTTGCCCTGATGTAGCTGCTGCACTTGAACTAAACGAAATGGCTAATACGTGTAAAAGAGGCAAAAAACATGTGAGCGCTAACAAGATGAGTATTATAGTATTGATAATTAGAAAAATTCTACGTGATAAACCAATTTTTTTTGTTCCCATAAAAACTCCCTCCTCTCTTAGAAAATTTTATATCCAGCATATTTATCAGCTAATTTGTACGAAGTCATAATTAACACTAAAGAAATTACAGACTTAAATAATCCTACTGCTGTTGCTAAGCTATACTGCGCATCAATAAGCCCCATTCTATAAACTAATGTATCAATAATATCACCTGTTTTATATACAATTGGACTCATCATATTATATATTTGATCAAATCCTGCATTTAAAACATTCCCAAGCTGTAAAATCATCATTAATACAATCATGCTACGGATACCTGGTAAGGTAATATGCCATGTTTGTTTCCATCGATTTGCACCATCAATTAATGCACTCTCATATAATGTGGGATCTATTCCTGTAAGCGCAGCTAAATACACTATTGTCCCATAACCAAAACCTTTCCATACATCAGTAATAACCATTGTAATCGGAAACCATTTTTGATCTCCTAAGAAATATATTGGCTCTACCCCAAATACTCCTAAAATCTGGTTAATTGCACCTGTAGATGGTGAAAGTAGGTCAATAAATATAGTTGACAGAATAACCCAAGATAAAAAGTGTGGAAGATATATGATAGTTTGTACACTTCTTTTAAATCCACTTGAACTCACTTCATTAAGTAATAATGCAACAATAAGGGGCACCATTAAATTTCCAATTATTTTTAATACGGCAATATAAAATGTATTTCAAACCACTTGTAATGTATCAGGCAGTGCCATCATATAGGTAAAATTATCCCATCCTACCCAAGGTGATTTTGCGAATCCCATTAAAGGATTATAATCCTGAAATGCCATAATTATCCCAAACATAGGAATGTAGGAAAACAAAAATACTAGGATAATTCCTGGAATAAGCATAAGATGTAGAGGATACTCTACCTTCATTTTAGTTATAAACTTTTTTTTAGATTTACTATTTTTAATAGCCTGTCTCTGTTCCATAAAATCCTCCTTATTATAAAGGCACCATCATTCCCTTCACAGCGATGGCACCTTATACTTAATTACACACTCTTACCTACTTTGTTTCCATTCATTAACTTCTTTTGTAATTTTCTCCCCACCTAGCTTATTCCATTCCTCTACAAATTTATCAAATTCGTCCAAAGGAGATGCCCCTATGATAATTTGTGCAAATGTTTGCGCCTCTAGTTTATTAAGTGTAGCCATTTTTGAAGCCATCGTATTTGTAGGGGTTCCATAAAATCCATCATATAATATATTTCCTTTATCAACATATCCTGCCAGTACCTCTTCAGCACCACCTACATCGAAAACGCGTGCATAATCCCATCCACCTTGTCGTACACCCGTTTCTTCATAAGTCTTTATAAATTGAAACATATCATAAGTTTCTTGATTAGCCTTTAATATCTCTTCGTTTCCAGTTTGCCTAAACTCATTAATACGTTTATAAATATCTATATTCTTAGTAGTAGGCCACGCTTGTATTCTAGCATGTTTAAATGGTTCCCTGTACTGCTCACTAGTTGTAAAATATAGTGCATTTCCTTCATCGCTAAAACACGTTTTTGTAAATAAATTCATTAGCTTCAAAATAGCTTCTGGATTTTTCGCATCTTTTGTTGCCACATAATATGATTGAGCAGCAATTCCAACTACTTGTACTGGGTCACTTCCATCCACAGTTGGGATAGGGTATGGTATCCAATCAGCATCTTCCTTAATAGTTGCATTTAATGGCCATAATGGTGATGCATGCCCTCCTAAATAAATTCCTATTTTACCAGCACATGCATCCTCTCCTACTTTTCCTCCATCTTTAACTCCATACTCACGGTCAATAAGTCCATCTGAATACATTTTTGCTAAATATCCAAGTGTTTCCTTTACCTCTGGTTGAATGCTTCCATAAACTATAGACCCATCTGATCCTTCTATCCATTTATTTGGATAAGCTTTAAACCCTGAAAAAATAGAGAGCACAGATCCTACTGCATTTGATTCTGACCCTTTATCTACCGATATACCATATACAGTTCCAACACCGTCATAGTCAGCTTCCTTAAATATTTTTGCTAATTCATAGAGTTCCTCCATAGTAGTTGGTGCAGATTTCCCACTTTTTTCTAACCAATCTTTACGAATCCACATAACTCCTGTCTGCTCTACTGAAGCATTCGTATTCGGTATCCCATACATTTTCCCCTCAAACTTCCCACTTTCTACAGCAGTACCACCATCTGCCTCCAGTAGCTGTTTGGTATAATCTGTCACATATTCATCATATACGCCTGTAAGGTCTTGTAGATAACCAGCTTCATACATTATCTTCATGTTTTTGTCCCCTACACCAAAGCTCATAATATCCGCAAAATCCTTAGAAGCAATAGCAACATTTAACTTTTGGTTATACTGATCATTATTCACAATCCACTTATAGTCAATTTCTATATTCAATTCATCTTTATACAACTTGCTCCAAAGATTATTCTCAAAACTCTCCCCTTGATTGAAATTCATTGTCGGATCTACTGCAGCAAACATTGTTACTGTTACTGTTTCGGGATATGCCTCTAACCCCTTTTCCACACTAACTTTATTCTCAGTAGCTATTGAACCATCCTTTGATACTGAACTATTAGTAGAACTATTCTCAACTTTTTTTTCAGGTTGTGTTGTACATCCTGAAATTGTCAATGCCATTACTGTTGCCACAGTAATTCCCTTGCTAAACTTTAATAAATGATTTTTCATATAAATCCCCCCCATTTTTTACATATCCACTGCATATTGACTGAAAATATTTTCATAGCAAAAACTTGTTTATATCTAATCATATTCAATAAATTAGATTTTTAGTATTTAAATAAACATATTTTATACATTTTTATTGCATTTAGTTTTTTTACGTAAAAGAGCTGTTCACTTCATCAGTGTGACAGCTCTTTTGCGTAATTTATTTTCTCTACTATAAATATATAACTTTTAACAACCCTTAATTATTTATTAGTACTTGCTTTAAACTCATCCATTTGTCTTTGAACTTCAGCAAGCACTTTATCGTATCCTGCCATCTTTAATTGTTCTCTAAAATCTTCTACAGCTTTTACAGGATCATCTACTTTACCTAATGCAATAGAAGGTAATAATCTTGTTGCTACATCACTCAAAGCAGCTAACTCTGCTTCAACCATAGATTTATCAAATATAAATCTTCCATATGGATAAGGTTTAGCTTTTTCTTTCTTAGCTTCAAATATAGCTGTCTTTTCTGGATTTTCATCTATATGAGGAATTAGGAATTCATCCATACGTCCTCCCCAGAAGTTTGAGAAATATTCATCAGTTGCTTTTACAAATCCATCTGGATCTTTTCTTTTTCCATCCTCTGTAAGCACATAATTTTTACCTTCAATCCCATAATTAAATAACTGATAAACTTCTTTATCATTTCTTAAAAGGTCATACACCATAAGTGCTCTTTCTGGGTTTTTAGATGTTCTACCTACAGCCATTGCACCATGTGTTGTGACCATTTCAATATACATATCTCTAGTATCTCCAAATGTAAACATTTTAAGATCTGACCCTGGTTGTTCTTTCTCCATATCTATCTTCAACGGCAAATAAGTCTCTGTATGGTGTTGATCTACTCCTGTCTTTCCAGCTTTTAATAGTGCTCTTGTATCTCCCTTATAGTTAAGTGCATCTTCTCGCCAGTAACCTTTATCCGACCAATCTTTCATCATTTTTGCAAAGTCTACAAAAGTTTCATCATAATATGGGCTACATACAGTATATAGATCATCATAAGATTTACCATAGAATAGTTTAGGAATCCCTGTTACAACGGCATCTAACGGAATACTTGGTGTATAAGATTCAAACCAATAGTTTGCCATTACAGGTCCCTTATCTGTTCCTACTACATCCCATGGAATAACTCCTGGCTTATTTTGCTTGACACCCTCTAAGTACTGCCCAAATTCTTCCCAATTTTTGATAGTTTCTGTAATCCCAAATTCCTTAGCCCAATCTCCACGGTAGTATAATCCATGATCTACCCACTGTGTATATTGATTCTCTGGAATCATCATAATTTTGTCATTGTATCTGCAATCATCCCACACCTCTTGCGGAATAGCTTCCCAAGTTTTAGGTGCATAAGTAGGTAATAATTCATCTAATTCTGCAAAAGCTCCTCTTGCTGCATTTGGCCAAGCATCCATCCAGTCTGTAGCTGTAATCACTAAATCAACTGGCTCCCCTGATGCAAATAATAAATTATATTTGGTATACCAATCTGTCCATTCAATCCACTGTAAATTAAGTTCTGCATTAACCTTCTCTTTTAAAATTTTATTTAACTCCGTCATGACTTCTTTATCTGTTCTTCCTGCTGGTGGATCTCCTACTACATGTAAAGTTAAACTTACAGCTTTAGATGTATCAATTGTTGCATCTGCCCCACCTTGTTTATCTACATCTGTTTGCTTCTCTTCTGTCTTAGTTTCCGTAGTGTTTGAACTAGTGGATTCTGTTGATTTTTGAGAAGAGGTACATCCACTTATTCCAACTACCATTGCCATTGTAAGCATTGTTGCTACTAATTTTTTAAATTTCATTCTTATTCCCCCTAAATGATATGAAATACTTATTTATAAATGGATTTATTCCACTCATATCTAACCTTTTACTGCCCCTACTGTAATGCCTTGAATAAAATATTTTTGCACAAATGGATAAAATAATATAACAGGACCTGTGGCTACTACTGCTGTCGCCATCTTCATGCTTTCTAGTGGTATATCTTGCGGTGGTACATTGGAACTAGCCGCTGAATTTCTAATATAATCAGCCTTATTAATAATATTGTATAAGAATAATTGTAGTGGTTTATACTCAACATTTGAGGTTAAGAACAACATAGAGTTATACCATTCATTCCAATATGATAATGCTAAAAATAACCCTATTGTAGCCAATGCTGGTTTTATCATTGGCAAGATAATATGGATGAAAATTTGAAAATCTCCTGCGCCATCTATCTTTGCTGACTCTGTAATTGAGTGTGGAATAGACTTAATAAAGTTTTTCATTAAGATAATCAACCATGGACTCATGAGCGCCGGCAATAAAATAGCTAGATAACTATCCTTTAAACCTAAATGTTTAGTCATTAATAAGTAAAAAGGCACTAACCCTCCTGAGAAAAGAGTTGTAAAATAAATATAAAATGAAATCTTATTTCTAAATTCAAAATCACTTCTTTGAAGTGCATATCCAGTCATTGAAATAAGCATTAAACCTATAATTGTTCCTATAATTGTTACTAATATCGTCAATATATATGAACCTATAATTTGATTTGGATTTTCAAAAATAAGTTTATAAGCAAAGAAGCTTATTTCTTTTGGAATAATTCTAAACCCATACTCCATAATAGAGGCCTCTGAAGTAAATGAGGCTGAAACTAAAAGTATAAAAGGAATCACACATAAGAAAGTAAAAAGCCCTACTACTCCATAACTTAGAATCTGTATAAACCATTCACTGGCATCTTTTTTTATTTTATTAGATACTTGTTTTGTCTCCATTTTTCAACCTCCTCCTAGAATAATGCATACTCAGATTCAATTTTTCGTATAATCCAGTTAGCTGCCATTACAATAGCAAATCCAAATACTGATTGATACAAACTTACTGCGCTTGCTAATGAGAAATTAAAGTTACCCATCAATGATCTAAACACAAATGTATCTATAATATCTGTTGTTGGTAGTAGCATTGCATTGCTTGATCCTACTAAGTTGTAGAATAAGCCAAAATTCCCTCTCATAATACTTCCTAATGCAAACAATAATAAAATAATAAATGTTGGCTTTAATAGCGGTAATGTTATATATCTGATTCGCTGTATTGCGTTAGCTCCATCTATCTGTGCTGCTTCCATAATTTCTGAATCAATTCCCATAATAGCTGCAAAATAAACTATTGTTCCGTATCCTGTAGACTGCCATAAATGTGTAAGTACTATGATAAATGGCCAAGCATTCGGATTAGAATATACTTTAACAGCATCAATTCCTAAGCTAGTTAAAATATTATTAAGTACTCCATAATCATAATTTAAGATATTATAAGCAAATAATCCTACAATAACTGCTGAGATAAAGTATGGCAAAAACATAATTGTTTGACTAACTTTCTTAAACCATTTGCATCTTACTTCATTTAATAAAATAGCCATAAAAACCTGTAAACTATTCCCTAATAAAATAAAGGCTATATTATACAAAATAGTATTTCTTGTGATTGTCCAAAGCTGTCCTGATCGCATAAGGAATTCAAAGTTCTTAAGACCGCAAAATGGACTTCCAAACATTCCATCTGCATAATTATAATCTACAAAAGCAATATAGACGCCTGGCATGGTGATATATGAAAATATAAAGAAGAAGACAATAGAAGGTAAACACATCAATAGTAACGTTCTATTTTTATTTAATCTCTCTAAAAAACTCTTTTTATGTATTTTATAACTCACTTCATCCCCACCGCTCATTGCCAATGCTATATCTTTCTTTTTCATACCTTTCTCCCCCTACTTTAAGTGGATTCCCTTACTATAATTTTCATTGGAACCTTAATACACTTCCCTACTTTCGGTTTATCTTCTTTCAAAATATAATCCAATATTGTTTGCCCAAAAAATTCATAGTCTGTAGCTACCGTAGTTAATGCTGGTATACTAAATTCTGTTTCAGGTACACCATCACAACCAATAATCGCTAATTGCTTAGGCACCTGTATCTTCTTTTTATGACATGCATTAAGTAATCCCATTGCTACCATATCATTTATTCCACAAACTGCTGTTGGCTTTTGCTTACATGCCCATAACTTTGTAAAAGCTTCTATCCCTCCTGCCATTGTTAATTCACTATCTATAAGCCATTCATCTCTGATATTCATGTGATACTCTTCCATTATCTCTAGAAAATACCTCCTTCTATAATAAGACGGCTTAATTGTATCATTGCCTCCCACTAGAGCTATATCTGTATGTCCCTTACTCGCCAAGTGCTGCACTACCTGCCTCATGCAGCCTCTATCATCATTAATAAGCTGTATACAATCGATTTCAGGCGTCCTGGAAGTTAGTACTAATGGCACCTTTTTATTAATTTTTATAAGTTCTCTTAGATGTAGACTATTAATAGGAAAATCATCTATTCTCCCTCCCATCATTACAACTATCTCTACTTGATTATCCAGTAATGCGTGTAATATTTTGGATTCTACCTGTCTATCATTTTCTGTATTGCATAAAAAAACCATATAATCTTTTTGTTTAGCTCTAACTTGTAGCTCATAAAAAATCTGAGCAAAATATGTATTTTTTATATCTGGTACAATGAATCCTATAGTTTTAGAACTTTTAGTTTTTAATCCCGTCGCAATAGCATTAGGTCTAAACTGATACTTATCTATAATTTCTTTAATTTTAGCCTCTTTTTCTGCTGATACACTTGCAGAAGAATTAATAACCCTAGAAACAGTGGCTGGCGACACCCCTGCCTCATTCGCAATATCATATATAGTCACTGCTTTCACTTTATCCTCCTATTCTCTTTAGCAATTTGCTAAGTTGAAATAGATTTCAAATCTTTTTTTTTGTTAACTTAATATATTTATATTAATATGCCTTAATAAAAATTACATTTTTTATATTATTTATTCTAGCTTTTCAAAAAAACTACTGATAAACTTTGTTTCTTTTATCAGTAGTTCCTCTAAAATCTATCTACACTCTATTATTACTTTTGTTCCTTTTATTTTTTCCCCTGACAATTTTATCTCTATGTTTCCTTTTCTTCCCTCTGCCGAAACATAGATAACTAATCTTCCATTTTTAACCCTTCTATAATTACAGTAGTAAGGTGTATTATCACTTAGATCTCCATTTTCTATACCCATAAGTTTTCCTACTCCTGTCACCTCAACCCACACCTTATTTTCAGCTGCTATCACTCTATTGCCTGCTTCATCCACTAGTTCAACCTCTATATGGGTCATATCTTCATAGTCTGCATTTATAACTGTTTCTACTTGCTTTGCCGTAATTTGCACAGGCGCACCTACTGTATTTATTACATACTCACATACCTTTTCTTTACCATTATATCCAATAGCTTTCAGTATTCCTGCTACATATCTAACTTCAAAAGGTATATAAAGCAAATCTGTATATTCTACTAACGTTTTTGTTTCTATTAAGTTATCATTTAAATAGAGCTCTACTTTTTCACAGTTAGTATAACAATTTACGCTTATACTTTCTCCAACAGGGTAATTCCATATTTCATAAGATTCTTTATGCCATCTAATCTCATCTATTTCTTGATTACTATAAGTTGTTGTTAAATGTACCATTGGCGTGTCATTCCACCAACTCTTTCTTAGATAATAAATACCTTTTTCAAACCCTGCACAATCTAGTATTCCTGCTTCTGAACCATGATATGGCCACCCTACTGTTTCTCCCAAGAAATCGATTCCTGTCCACAAAAACTGAGAAGCTATATGCTGGTTATCTCTTACATCTCTCCAATTTTTTGCTGAATGTCCATTTTCACTCCCTAATAAAATTCGATTTGGATACTTTGCATGATCTTCCTGGTATAAATGTTCTTTATAATTGTATCCTACTATATCCATTATTTCTGTTAGCCCTATCAAATTAGATAATTCAGGGAATGCACTAGCTAATGTTACAGGTCTCGTTTGATCATATCTTTTAACTATTTCATATAACCTTTTAGCTATCACCGTTAACCTTTCTGCATTGGGTTTGCTAGGATTATAAATTCTTTCTTGCATAGGTTTATTTTTATCATTATTCCCTGTCATTATTTCAAAGTATGGATGACAATATGGATCATTAGGGTAATCGATTTCATTTCCAATACTCCACATAATAACCGAAGGATGATTTCTATCTCTTTTTACAAACTCTCCTAAATCTTGCTCATGCCATTCTATAAAATCCTCTGCATATCCATGATGCATAGGTGGATATACATTATGTCCAATATGCCATTTATTTTTGACACCTTCCCATTCATCAAATGCTTCATTATCTACTAGAAACCCTAATTCATCACATAAATCATAGAGCTCTGGCATATGTGGATTATGACTCATCCTGATTGCATTGCATCCCATTTCTTTTAATTTTTCCAATCGCCTTCTCCACACCTTAGACCTAACTGCTGCTCCTAAACATCCTGCATCATGGTGCAAACAAACTCCTTTTATTTTCATAGCTTTTTCATTTAGGAAAAACCCTTCATCGGCATCAAATCTAAAACTTCTAATGCCTACTCGAGTTTCTTCTTTCTCAATAACTTGATTATCTTTAATAATCTCATTAACTAGTTTATATAAATAAGGTGATTCTATAGACCATAAATTTACATGCTCTACCTCTAATCTATTATCTACTACTAATTTTTTTTTACTATCTATACTATATATCTGTTCACTTTGTGATAGTATTTTTTCTCGGTCCATCAACTTTGTGATAAGCTTAATTTCTTCACTTTTTTCATTAGTATTCTTAATTGTAACGTTACTATTTATTATACTTTTTTCTACTGTAGCCAAAGGCGTTGTTATGAATACCCCATCTTGTTCAATATGAATACTTTCCTTTACCTTTAAACTTACTTTTCTATAGATTCCTGACCCTGTAAACCATCTTGAATCCGCTTCATATTTATGTTCTACTTTGACAGCTATTACATTATCTTCACTATTTATAAAATCTGTAATATCATATGTAAATGTACTATACCCATTAGGTCTTCTACCTAAACAGTAACTATTTACCCATACTTGTGAATGATTATAAACCCCATCAAAGGTAATAAAGACTCTTTTCTTTCCTAAGTCTTTTGGTAGTTCAAAAACTTTCCTATACCATCCCATTCCACCTGCCAAATACCCCGTCCCACTAGAATGCTCCACACTAAAATCTTCCTCCACTGACCAATCATGAGGAATAATTACTTCTTTCCATTTACTATCATCAAAATCTTTAAGCCATGCACTCGGCTCATCTATCCTAGTAAACTTCCATTTACCTTCTAATAAATTTTTACACTTACACGTATCTTTCTCCATTTTTTTGCTCCTTCCATTGTTTTAAAGCTAATATATTCATATGCCTACTTACTCCATCTTTACTACAATTATTTATGCACTAAAAAAAGCTCCCACATTTGTGAGAACCTTTTAATCATCTATAAATCTGCTACAGCAGCATTTCCTGTCATCCATCTTAATTCATTATCGTTTACGAATTCCCTATTCCAAGGTACATTTTTATCCGTCCACTCATAGAAATCATCTACCATATGAAATAGTTTATCAATATCTTCTTTTCTTCTATCCTTTAATGTCACTTCTATTTGTTCTATAAATCCTTCTGGTTTTTTGTCTACGCCTTCCAATACTTTTAAAAACCATTTATGATATGGAAATAATGTTTCATTATGTACAAGTATTAGTCTTCCTGCAAATAATACCATATTTGATAAGGCATAGTTTAGCAGGTAGGGTTGATCTCGCTTAAATGATTCATTACAATACCAATACCATCCCTTCATTTGAGAATAGAACTTTTTCATCTTTATTTCTTTTTCATGTACAGGGTACTGTATAATTTTCTCTATAAGTTCCTCTACTTGTGTATCTCTTGAAAAACCTACAAACGAATCTTTAAATGCGAATCTTGCTGGCTCACTACCTATCTCAGCAACTTTTTTCATAAACTCAATCGATACATATTTTCCATCTACATATCCACCTTCATAAGTACAAATATCTCCATTAAAGTATGTAATATACCCCTGATTTACTCTTTTTTGATAATCTTCTTCACTTACTACCAGCATAATATCTACATCTGAATTTTCTTTTGCAAACTGATGTGCAATAGAACCTCCAAATATAAGTGCAATAATTTCTTCATCTTCTTTTAGTACTTCTATTACTTTATTAATAGCTTCTTGATGATGTGCGAACATAACTTTTCTCCTTCTCATTAATTATTCCTTAATCCAATCTAATGTAAATTTAGTAAACTCCATTTCTTTCATATCATCTCTGCCTTCATAAACCATTCCAACAGATCCATCTTTTAATACAGCCATGCTATTATATACAAAATCATCTTCCTTTATGACTTTTGCATAAGGGAAAGTTAGCCCACCATCTTCACTTAATCTAACTGTTCCATTCTTACGTTCTTTTTCATTTGCCGGGTTTGCAAATAAAATACGTTCTTTCCCGTCTCCTAAATCCGGATATTTAATAACTGAAGATTGACATGTTGGATCTACTAATGCATCTACCCATTCAACTTGACTCCAACTCATCCCACCATCTTCACTATATGCTCTAGCTGTTCTCTTCTTTTTATCATGGTTTCTCATCATATAAAGCAATCTACCATCATTTAATTCTACTACTTGTGATTCTGTCAAACAGCCTTCATAGTCTAATAAAGTTTGTGCATTTATAACTTGTTCTTTGTATATTCGTCCATCATTAGGCGAAGCTCCTCTTCTCCATGTTCGTCCATGATCATCACTTATAATCAAGCAACAAGACATCGTCCATCCTACTGCATGTGTATGATTGGAAAAATATATAGGTACTGCTAGTCTACCCTTATATTTCTCTGTTGTCATTTGTATCCCCACACCTGGACCTGGGCCTATAAATTTCATCCACTCTTCTTTAATCTGACCATTTAAATTAATTGGTTTAGACCAAGTTAATCCATCATCTTTACTACATACTACTTCTAAGAAGGATGTTCTCTCTTCTAGTAATTCACCTACTCCTTTATAAATGTTACCTATTTGCTCATCTTGTTTATAAATATACCCTTCTTCATCTATCCTTAAATCAAGTTTTTTGTTTGCTTCATCATATACTTGACCCTCTTTTAATATGTATCTTGTATTATATTGATCATATACATACCTATTACCTTCTTGATCTACTCCTTTACCAGGTCTTGAGTTCCATAATCCAACTCCACCTGGCGTATGACAATAAAACATCCAAATAGTATCTGTCTGAGTATCATATACCATGGCTGGATCAATAGCTGCTGCTCCTTCAGTTCTACCTTCTCCTACGCTTTCTACAGCTAAAATAGGCTCTTCCCATGTTTCTCCATGATCTGTGCTTCTCCTTACCACTTTATCTATACGGTTAGGGTTATCTGCATTATCGGTATATCTTGCATCTGCACATGCTATAAGTGTCCCTTTATTAGTTACAATTAATGATGGAATCCTATAATACTCTGCTTTAAAAACTTCATTGGAAAAAATTTTCATTGTCCTACTCCTTAATTTTTATATAGTATAGTAAATTTATATATTAAATATTATATTCTTTTTAATTTTAATTCAACTGTTTGAAAAATATTTTCAAAAAAATAAAAATTGGTTATATGGACTATCCAAAAAGGAATTGCCATATAACCAATTTTTATTTTTTATAGATCATCATTCTGTTGCATTTTTTTAATTTCTCTTTTTCTCTTAGTCATTAGACCACCTATACGTCCAGTCTCTTTAGGGGTTAAGCTTTTCCATCCATCAGCCTGTACTCTATCTAATAATCCGAGCTCTTCAGCTATTTCTAATTTTAATTTATCATCTGAAGGTAATGCATCAAATAATTTTTCTTTTGTTTCTTTACTATCCATGAGTCTTCCTCCCTTTGTTTACGTTCTCTTTATCTAAGTATGGTTAGTTTCATATAAATCTATACACCCTTTCCCTACTTTTTAATTATTTTATAATTTTCTATATAAGATAAATTATTGTTGACTTTACTTTGTTTTGATGTTATGATTTTGAAAATTAAATATTTATCAAAGTAGAGGCGCAAAGCTTATTAGTAGGTATTATGATTCTTGCAAGAGAATATGATTAATACAGAAAGGAAACTTTGCCGAAGGGATAGTAGCTTGCAGTTCTATACCCTGGGTGTGCAGTGAATAACTGTACAACTGTCATCTTTTCTTGTAGAATAGATGGAGTGCTACTGTATATAGAATTCCCAAATCTTTTTATAGATGTTCTATAACTGTAGCCAGCTTCTACCAAGCTGGTTTTTTTATGATTTCAAATACTATTTTAGGGAGGATTTATTATGAAAAAAATTAACTTAGCAGTAGTTGGTGCTACTGGAATGGTAGGACGTACATTTTTGAAAGTATTAGAAGAAAAAAACTTACCTATTGAAAACTTTTATGTATTTGCTTCTGCTCGTTCAGCAGGAAAAACAATTACATTCCAAGGTAAAGATTACACAGTTTTAGAACTTACAGAAGATAGTTTTAAAGAACATCAAATAGATATTGCCTTATTTTCTGCAGGTGGTGGCACTAGCCAAAAATTCGCTCCTATTGCTGCTGAAAGTGGATGTATCGTTATTGATAATAGCTCAGCTTGGCGAATGGATCCAAATGTTCCGCTTGTTGTTCCTGAAGTCAATCCTGAAGATATTAGAACTCATAATGGAATTATCGCTAATCCAAACTGTTCAACTATCCAAG
The DNA here is from genome assembly GCA_051659885.1 of Cellulosilyticaceae bacterium. Taxonomy (GTDB): domain Bacteria; phylum Bacillota; class Clostridia; order Lachnospirales; family Cellulosilyticaceae; genus JAVVPO01. The sequence goes on along the minus strand of JBOFPL010000239.1, from coordinate 2,398 downwards.
CTGTAGTTGCACTTAAACCACTTCATGAATACTATGGTATTAAGCGTATAGTTTATACCACCTTCCAAGCTGTATCAGGAGCTGGTATGAGTGGATGGACAGATCTTGAAGAAGGGCTTAAGGGTAATCCACCACAAAAATTCCCTCATCCTATCGCGAATAACTGTTTACCTCATATCGATGTTTTCCTAGATAATGGGTACACTAAAGAAGAAATGAAGATGGTAGAAGAAACACGTAAAATTCTTCATGATGATTCACTTCGTATTACTTCTACTACTGTACGTGTGCCAGTATTTAATAGTCACAGCGAAAGTATCAACGTAGAATTCCAAAAATCATTTGATTTAAATGAACTTACAACTAGACTTGCTCATGCTCCTGGTATTATCGTTCAAGATGATTTAGCAAATAATATTTATCCACTTGCTTCTACTGCAACAGGTCATGATGAAGTATTTGTCGGACGTATTCGTCGTGATGAAAGTATAGATAATGGTGTTAATTTATGGGTTGTTGCTGACAATATCCGTAAAGGTGCTGCAAGTAATGCAATCCAAATTGCTGAGTGGATTATTTCAAATATGATGTAAACGAAAGGATGAAAACAATGGCTATTTTTCAGGGTTCAGGTACTGCTATTATTACTCCATTTCATACAGATGGAAGTATTAACTTTAGCAAATTAGAAGAATTAATTGATTTTCAATTAGATAATGAAACAGACTCTATTATCATCTGTGGTACAACTGGTGAAGCTTCTACTATGTGCGACGAAGAACATTTGGAATGTATCAAAGTTGCTGTTGATAGAGTAAATGGTAAAGTTCCTGTTATTGCTGGAACAGGTAGTAATGATACCAGACATGGTATTGAGCTTACTAAAAATGCTGCACGTCTAGGTGCTGATGCAACACTTCAAGTGACTCCTTATTATAATAAGACCACTCAAAGAGGTCTTATCGAGCACTTTAAAGCAATTGCTAATAGTGCTGATATTCCTATGATCCTCTATAATGTACCTAGTCGTACAGGAATGAATATTACACCTCAAACTGCTTACGAGCTTTCTAAATACGATTTTACTATTGGTATCAAAGAAGCAAGTGGTAATATTTCTCAAGTTGCTCAAATTGCTGCTATGTGTGGTGATAGTCTTCCTATTTACTCTGGTAATGATGACCAAATCATTCCTATTCTTGCTTTAGGTGGTAAAGGTGTTATCTCTGTGCTCTCTAATGTTGCCCCAAAACAAACTCATGATTTAGTTCAGTTGTACTTAAATGGTCAACATGATGCTGCCCTTAAGCTTCAACTCGATTTCTTACCACTTATCGATGCACTATTTTGCGAAGTAAACCCTATCCCAGTTAAAGAAGCACTTAACCTTATGGGATATGCGGTAGGTCCTTGTAGACTACCACTAGAAAAAATGGAGTCTTGTAATATAGAAAATTTAAGAAATGCACTTATAAAGTGTAATATTTTAGGATAATATTTAATAGAAAGGGTGATATACATGACAAAAATATTAATGCATGGATGTAATGGAAAAATAGGGCAAGTTATTGCTCGTATTATTTCTAATTATCCAGATTTAGAACTAGTTGCTGGTGTAGATCCAAATCTTTCTATTCCAAATAACTTTCCTGTCTTTTCTGATATCAACGAATGTGCTTTAGCCGTAGATATTATTGTTGATTTTTCTACAGCTAAGGCTGTAAAGCCTTTACTTGAGTATGCTCTTAGGAGAAATATTGGTGTTGTTGTTTGTACAACTGGACTTTCTGAAGATGATATTGCCTTCTTAAATACAGCAAGCCAACAAATTCCTGTCTTCTTCTCAGCTAATATGTCTCTAGGTGTTAATCTACTTATCAATTTAGCTAAAAGAGCTACTGAAATTTTATCAGATAGTGGGTTTGATATTGAAATTATAGAAAAACATCATAACCAAAAAATAGATTCCCCTAGTGGGACTGCATTAGCTATAGCTGATGCCATCACCGATACACTTGATGAAACCTATGCCCTTCGTTATGATCGATCTACTGTAAGAGAAAAAAGACCTAAAAATGAAATTGGCATTCATGCTGTCCGTGGCGGAACTATCGTTGGTGAACATGACATTTTATTTGCCGGTACTGATGAGGTAATTACACTTTCTCACTCCGCATCTTCTAAAGAAGTTTTTGCTGTAGGAGCTTTGAAGGCAGTTAGGTTTTTAGATAGAAAACTTCCAGGCCTCTATAATATGGGTAATTTATTAGATTAAACATAAAAAGATTGAACAATAATTGAATTATTGTTCAATCTTTTTATGTTTAATCTAATAAACCTCTTTTGCTACACTAAGTCATTATAGGCTCATAATTTTTACTATTGATTCTTTTAGTTT
>JBOFPL010000238.1:0-3699 GCA_051659885.1 Cellulosilyticaceae bacterium | reverse complement strand
CCTAAATTTCCTTCAATGACTTGAAGTGGTTGATTAAGTGCCCATGCCGCTTGCTCTGTATGTGCTTCAACCCAATCTCCCTCATGTGGCAGTAGAGAATAAGTAAATAAATGCTCTCCTTGATCTTGCTCTACATCTGGATGTGTCGCTGCTTTTAAAAGCGTCAATCTTATAACATTATCTTTAATGTCATGTCCATATTTACAGTCATTCATTAAACTTACACCATAATGTCTTTCTGATAAATCCACCCACTTATGTCCCACTGTTTCAAAGCGAGCTTGTTCCCAGCTTGTGTTCCAATTTGTTGCTCTTCTAACATTTCCATATTGAATGTCGTATGTTGCATAAGTTGCCCTAATATTAACTGGGAAAGCAACTTTTAATAGCTGTTTACGTTCTCTCCAGTCTACCGATGTTTTAAAATCTATTCTCCTATCTTTAGCATAGACAATCATCTCTTGGCTAATGGTTGTGCTCATATATTGCCATTTCAAGCAAATAACTGCTCTTAGTTCCCCTACTTCTACTATTTCTAAAGACTGTAACTGTTCAACTTCTCTCATTTTTTCTTGGTAAAATAAATCTATATCCCAAGCTTCATGTGCAAGTGGCTTATCTTCAAACATTTGAAGTACATTTGCCCTACTACCTTCTGCTATTACTTCTATTTCATTTTCTTTGTCAAATAAAGATGTTATTTGACCCTTTTCATTTAACTTGATTTTGTAGAAAGGTGTTTCTATTTGAGAATTTGCAACTCGGAATGGACTATCTAGTATTTCTGGATTTGTTTCTTCGAATTGAATAGCCTTCCAACCCATAGCTGGTACATTAGGTACCTCAATTATCCATACTCCATCTTCCTTTTGAGTTTTCAAAAGCTCTCCTGATACAGTTTTCCACACCCCATCTTGCTCTACTGGTATAGTTACAAGCTCTGTTCTTATCCAATTTGAGTTATTTAGTACCGTCCATGTATTCGCCTTGTCTTCTCTAAATACATCAAAACCTTCCTGCTGTAGAGTCGTAGCAATTTGCTCTGCTTTAGCATAATCTACATGACAATCTTTATACACCTCATTAATAGATGATCCTGGTATGATGTCATGGAATTGATTGCAAAGTATGATCTTCCATCCTTCTGTAAATTTCTCTTGATTTACTTGGCTTAATTCACCTTTTTGAATGCCTCCCATAGCTGCAATCCATTCCGCTTGTCTATATAAGAACTCTAATGCTCTATTCGTCTTTTTATTGTAAGCTTGGCTCGTATAAGTTCCTCTGTGATATTCTAAATAAAGTTCCCCATCCCATGTATGTACATAACTATCTGTCTGAGCTACTTTTTCTTGTAAATCTCTGAAGTAATCTCCTGCTTTTCCAGTCTTAAGACTTGGTAGTCCTGGTATTTTATCAATACGTCTCCTACACTCTAGCATATCTCTATTCACACCACCACCACCATCTCCATATCCATAAGAGACAAGTAGTTCATTTGTTAATTCTTTCTCGCTATAAGCTTCCCATACCCCTTGTACTGTTTTGGGAATCAATTGACCATTATAGGTATAGAACCAAGATCCTGGCTGACTCCAAGGTTCTGGTGTCGTAATAAAGTGAGTTAAAACTTCACTTCCATCAATCCCTTTCCATTTAAAAGTATCGTGCGGCATACGGTTGTATTGATTCCAACTTATTTTAGTTGTCATAAAGGTATTAATACCTGATTTTTTAAGAATTTGTGGCAATGCCCATGAGTACCCAAACACATCTGGTAACCATAAATATTCCACATCTCTATCAAATTCATCCTTTATAAATTTACTTCCTACCAAAATCTGTCTTGTTAATGACTCTCCAGATGTAAGGTTACAATCTGCCTCTACCCACATTCCTCCGTCAACTTCCCATTGACCTGCTTTAACTTTTTTCTTGATTTGCTCATAGATTTCTGGGTAATCATTTTTTATGTATTCATAGAGTTGTGGCTGTGTTTGTAAGAAAACATATTCTGGATACTGCTCCATCAACCTCACAACTGTAGAAAAAGATCTTGCGCATTTTTCTCTGGTATGTTTAAGTCTCCATAACCATGCTACATCTATATGTGTATGACCAACACACTTAACATTCACCAATGCTTTTTTATCAAACCGATTAATTGCTTCATTAAGTAACTCATCTGCCTCTTGGACAGAATTATAAAACTCTTCTGAACCAGGGTATGACCAATCAATTTGTTTCAAACTGTCGTTTAACATTTTTCTAATCTTTGCTTTAGTCGGATCAAAATCATCTAATATTTTTAAAGTCTCTATAATCATTTTCCCATTATAGTATAAGTCATCTACATACTCATCTAACCACGCAAGCTGTGCACACTTAATGCGATGCTCTTGAGGTGTTGGTACGCCTCCTCCTTCAAGCCCAGACCATAATCTAAACAAAAATTCTACTTCCTGTCCTATATGTTCTTCTTGTAAGAAAACTTCTTTATGGTTAGAATCTACTCCCTGAAAAGGTTTTCCATCAACATAAAGTAATGACTCAAACCCTGAATTATTTCCTCCACCCGTATTTCCATAATCGAATAATCCTAGTACTCTTTTATCCGCCCAAGTTGAAGGAATTTGTATCTTTTTATATAGCCATAAATATTTATCTCGCCCTTTCCAGGAATCTCCTACATTTAATATCGCTTCCTCTTGATCCATATTAGGAAGGCTTGGATTTACTTCACCTTCTAAGTCATCTTTACATTTCAGTGATTCAAAATTAATAGTTTCCCTATATCTATAATGTCCTAATTCATGTATTCTAGCCTCTAGTTTATTATCTGTTAAAAACATATCTCTCATGTTTTCCTCCTATTTATCTTGTCTTATACGATTCCTAACTAGACTTAACACTCTTTTAAAACAATTATACATCATACTTTATTTTCACTCAATTATAATTATTGTATTTTTAGTAGACAAATTCTGACTCATTATCTTGTTTCCACTTATCTATTTGTTTTTGCACTTCATCTATTACTTCTACAATACCAGCTTCCTTTAATTTATCATTTAGTTTTGGTACATACACACGCGGATCTACGCTTCCAGTATAAAGAGGCGCCCCAAAAACATCTAGTACATTTTCTATATTTTTTTCTTGGTTTATTACAGGTGTAGCATTAAAATTAAATCCTAAAATAGGTGAGACTATACTCTGTTTATTAAATTTTTCAAATTCATCCCATTTATCTTCCGGCTCTCCCTCTAATACATACGTATTAAATAAATTCCCTTGCACATAATAGGGTACCGAATATTCTTTCGACCTCTCTAATAGACGAATAGTGCGTTCACCCACTTTTTTATAATGCATATCCTCTATTCCATAATTTAATGAATTTCTTAAGTACTCATCAGTATTAATTAGATTTAATAGCTTAATTGCTTCTTCTGGATAGCTAGATGTAGCTGATACAGCTGTAATTGCTCCTCTTACAGATCCTGTTGTAACTATAGGCTCCATAATAGTTGATGCAACTACCTCATAGCCTAACCCCTGAGACCAGAGATTCTCAGCATAAGGTTGTCCATCCCCTTTGGTAACAAACCGCTTGACATCCTCTTCACTCGTAACTATTGCACCATCTGAATTAATATATCCTTTTTGATAATACTCATGAGTAGTCACTAAATTTCT
>JBOFPL010000237.1:0-6419 GCA_051659885.1 Cellulosilyticaceae bacterium | reverse complement strand
TAATTACTTTTAAGGAGGCTAAAATGCTTAAAAAAGAAATTAAAATTGATCATATACCTGCAATTTTATGGGGAGAAGATAGTGAAAAATTATTTATAGCTGTGCATGGGAACATGTCATCTAAATCAGATACGCCTATTTCTATTCTAGCAGAGGTAGTAGTACCACTAGGCTATCAAGTTTTGAGCTTTGATCTACCAGAGCATGGAGATAGGAAAAATGAGCCTACACTTTGCAAAGTTGAAACATGTATTCAAGAATTAGTAAGAATAATGGATTTTGCATTAGCAAGGACAAAACATATATCTCTATTCGCATGTAGTATGGGAGCATATTTTAGTTTGCTTGCATATAAACATAATTGCTTAGAACAAAGTTTATTTCTTTCACCTGTTGTAGATATGAAGCGTATTATTAATAACATGATGGGTTGGTTTAATATAACTGAAGAACAATTAAAATGTCAAGGAGAGATTCTTACACCTATTGGGCAAATGCTATACTGGGACTACTATAGTTATGTAGAAGCTAATCCGATTACTCAGTGGAATACACCTACAGCTATTCTATACGGGGGGAAAGATGAACTTTGTGAAATTGAGTTTATAAGATCCTTTGCAGAAAAATTTGAATGTAAGTTGGATGTGCTCAGTAATGCTGAACACTATTTTCATACTTCAGATCAACTTATGGGATATAGAAAATGGGTAAAGAAATGTATGAGATAAAATAAGTAGTAGAAGATAGGTAAAAAATTACATAAGTGTTGCTAAAATATTTTGTAAAAGTAGTATAAAATGACGAAAATAAATGAAAAATAAGAATATCCCTCACACTAAGACAAGATGAGGGTATATATATAAGTAGAGGGAAATATTTATCCTTAAGAAGAGATTGCCGGCTCTGGTCTTAAGTAGAGGATATTTTCAGGGGAAATAAGTAATTTATTGAACTCGTCTTTTACCCCCTTAAAGTTGAGTGAAAATAAAAACTTAGGAGTACCCTCTTATAAACAAAGTGTAGTAAGTTTATAAGATATAAAACTAAAGAAGTGATATTTGGAATAGAGATGAACCATAAACGCTTTATACTTTGGACTAAGTAAAAAACATACTTTAACGTCAACCTATGTAAGAGACAGAATTGACTAAACAGGAATGTTTACCTCTAGGACAAGTTATTAAAGAAAATCCGGTTATAACTTTTTCTAAATATCATGAATTTAGTAATCTACACCTATATCATATCGCCTACTATGCAGAACATAAGGGGGATGGTAAGAGCGGTGATATAGCAAATTCTGAAAGTGTGCACAAATGTAAAAGCGAGTCGGATAAGTAATTACAAATCTAACTCGCTTTTTGTATTAATTTTTAATAAGTACTTTTTCAATTTCTACAATATAAAGAGTGTGATAATCCTTATTTGGATACCATTTGTCATCTATACCATCAGCTATGAAGCAATCAGGTTGCATGGGCTGTGCATAGAGTTTTTTACAGATTAGAGTAAGCTTAGCTTCTTCGAAGTAAGGTGTTGAGGATTCATGAGTGATGGTTAATCCTGTTTTAGAAATTTTATCTTCATCCCTTCCAGATACTTTTCCGAGGTAACCAAGTTGTGGTTTATAACTTTCGTCAAAGAAAGTAAGAGAGAATGTTTCTGAGGTATCTATAAATTCTTTAGTATAGCGTTGAGGTCTAATGACTACATAAGCGACATTTTTACCCCACATTACACCCAAGCCACCCCAAGAGGCAGTCATTGTATTAACTTTGGAATCAGATTCAGCAGTTACGAGCATCCAATCTTTTCCTATCAACTCAAAAGTATTTTGAGTTAGAGCTTCAGGCTTAATTTCTATAAATGTATTCATTTGATCAACTCCTTAAAGATAAATTATTTAAAATAGAATAAGAAAAATAACAAAGGGATTATGAAATGCTAACAACATTTTATAATCCCTAATAGTTTATTTATGTAAGTCTAAAGTGTTTTAGAATATGAATTTAGCAAGTGGAATCCCTACTAAAACTGTAATGATAAGAACAATAGCAGACATAAGCAGTGTATATTTGTAGATTTCATCTGTCTTAAGCCATTCTTTATTTCCGTGTAGGATAGCAGCAAAAGGTGAAGCTGCAGGAGTAATGGTACCAAAGAGTACAAGGAAAATAAAGATTCCTACAATAGGTTCTGGAGAAACTTGCATAGTTTGAGTAAATGCTGAGATGATAGGTAAGAAGATAATTCCGATAACTACGCTATTACAGAAGTTAGTAAGTACAAGCCCAAGAATAAGAACTAGCACAATAAATGTAAATTCACTCGTTCCACTAAATACAGGTGTTAATGACTGCTTTAAGAAAGGTGTAACACCTGTGACTTCAGAAGTAAGCGCATTACCAATAGCTAATGCTGCACCTATTAAAAATACTGAACTCCATTGTAAATGTCTAGAAGAAATGACTTGATAATTAATGATAGGTTCTCCATTTGTACGAAGGATACAAAGTAAAGCTGTAAGTCCAAGTGCTAAACCGAATTTATTATCATTTAATATATTTCTAATCGCTAGATCAGCAGGAAGAATACCAGGTAACAACATAAGTAATACGTAGATAACTAATGAAGCAAAAAGAATTTTATGCTTTAAATTTAAAGGAGGAAGTGGTTTTTTGTTAAACATTTCTACATTAACATTTTTTAGTAATGTAACATCTGGTTTTAATATAAGCTTCATAAAAAGAATAATTGATACAATACATAATATAGATAATGGAATAGAAAGCCCCATAAAAGCTGCATAGTTAAGTTCTGTACCTGTAAGCGTAAAATAATTGGTTAAAAGAATAAGTGGACCATCTTTGAATGGAGCTGTACAGAAACCTATTACAGCAATAACTACCACAGAAATTAGCATTAAAGTTGGATATTTATCTTTTTGTTTATAACCTAATTCTTTAAAAATACCGTATAGAATAGGCCAGAAAAGAAAGATAGGTGTAAAAGCAGATGATGTAGCCGCTAGTACATAAACACCGAGGAGAACCATAAGTGAAAACATCCAAGGTTTTCCATTAATGACCTTACGTGTAAGAAACCATCTACCAATGTAGTTAGTTAGGCCTGAATCAACAAGTGCACCGATAAAGATCATGATAAAAATAAGTTGAACGACAGTTGGATCGCCTAAGAAATTCATAAGTGTTTGATTCATAGGAGCATAGCTGCTAAATCCTAAGAAAAAAATTCCAAGTAAACTAGGCCAGATAGCATCTACAAATGTCCAAAGATAGATAACACCGAAAAATATTCCTATAATCTCCATGCCGATAGGTGTAATAGGTTCAGGTGCAGGTAAAAATCTGAAAAAAATCATAAGGGCAATACCAATAAAAGCGTTAATAATTCCCCAATCAAGTGAAGTTTTGGTTTGTGACCGGACTACTGCTCTTTGCATAATTTTATCTCCTTTTTAAATGGGTTAATGATGTATTATATCCGAAGTGTCAAAAACTTAATTGTGTTAAAACTATAACATAGTTAGAAAAGTAGAAAAAATAACGCAGGTTATGTTTGATAAAATATATACAATATAGTGAAAATATACGTTTGAAATATAGATAAAGTTAATATGAAATATTTTGAATACTAGTAAAATGGCAAAAATAAAAGAAGAGTAAACTCTCCTTTTGACTAAGACTTATTTTAATAAGATAATACTTTAATTTCTTGAACATAGTCTTCCAAGAGTGGAACATCGTTGAGGATAATGCAATGTCCCTCTTTGATAATGGCCCCTTGTTGTTTAAGTGCCCCCATAATCCTAGAGATTGTAACTGTGTGAACTCCTAGATACTTAGCTAATTCTACGTAACTAAAATGCTTATTTACAATACGCTTAGAACCTTTTTGTTGACTAAAATCAATTAAAGTTTTACAAAGTCTACTACAGGTACTAGCTTCTTGCATGAAATGAAAATGATTAAGAACTTCAGTGAAGTAATTAGCAAATAAATTAAGGATATGTCTGTTTAAATCAGGATTTTCACTTAGACATTTATAGAAGTTCTGATAAGAGATTTCATAAACTTTACAATTAGTTTTGGCGTACATATAAAAAGGTGAAGGCTGAGCTTCAGCTGGAAGTGTAAGGTAGGCTGGAGTAAAGTTAATAATGCTTCCGGTATCAAAATAACGATAAATTTTTTCCTCACCTGATTTGGTAATACTAAGAAGTGCACATAAGCCTTCCTCTAAACAATACACATAATGATTGGATTGATCTAAATCATATAAACATTCCCCTTTTTTTACCATACGAAAAGTACCTATTTTACAAAATTCATTAAAGTAAGTTGCTTTAGTAAGTTCCATGGTGTAAATTCCCCCTATAATGAAATGATAAAGAATTATCTATTTAGTATATAATGAACAAATGTTGAAAGTATAAAAAATTAGTAATCTATAAATAAATAATAAATTATATATTAAACAAAAATCAATAATTATTTTAAATATCTATAAAATTTGTGAAAGATAGCCTACGTTATTTTTATAACAGGATTTAGAATGATATACTTATCTCATTAACAAATGGAAGAAAAAATTTTGCTATTAATTGTTAAAAAAATATCCAAAGCTTTGAAAAATAAATTTGATTAATTGAATTTAAAGGGGGAGTATAATCATGGCAGTAGAATTTAAATCAGTAGAGCATCTTATTACAGCACAAAATAATTCAGAACAAGAAATGTTACAAGCATTCCAAAATGGTAATTACACAGTAGAAAAACCATATGTAAAGGTAAATCCTTATATCATATGTCCGCTTACTGCATTAATCATATTTGATACAGAAGAGGAAGTAGAAGTAACTTTAACTGTAAAAGGTAAAGAAGAAGCAGGAGATATCAGCCATACGTTCCCAAAAGCAAGAGAACATAGACTTCCAGTAATGGGCTTATATGGAGGGTGTGAAAATACAGTTATCATTACACTTTCTAATGGAACAGTATCAGAAGTAAAAATGATAACTGACCCTATTAAGAGTAATATTGCAAAATGTACATATATGAATACAACAAGTGAATATATGCAAGGTAACATGATGTTCACTACACCAGCAGGTGAAGATTATGCATCTGGATATGACTATAATGGAGATTGCCGTTGGTACTTAACAGAGCCATTTATATTTGATATGAAACGTCTTAGAAATGGTAACGTACTTATTGGTTCTAATCGCTTCATTGGTGCACCCTATTACATGGTAGGAATTTGTGAAATGAGCCTTTGTGGTAAGATTTACAAAGAATTCCGTATACCAGGTGGATACCATCATGATCAATTCGAAATGGAAGATGGCAACTTATTAATCCTGACTCAAAAAGCAGGAGCGCATACAGCGGAAGATATGTGCGTACTTGTAGATAGAAATACTGGAGAAATTATTAAAGAGTGGGATTACAAAAAAGTATTGCCACAAGACAAGGCTAAGTCAGGAAGTTGGTCAGAGCATGACTGGTTCCACAACAATGCAGTTTGGTATGATAAAAAGACAAATTCTCTTTCATTATCAGGAAGACATCAAGATGCAGTAATCAATATTGATTTTGAAACAGGAGATTTAAACTGGGTAATTGGTGATCCAGAGGGATGGCCACAAGAAATGGTAGAGAAGTACTTCTTTACACCAGTAGAAGGAAAAGAATTTGAATGGCAATATGAGCAACATGCATGTGTTATTTTACCAGATGGTGATGTAATGATGTTTGATAATGGACACTGGAAATCAAAAAATCCTGCTAATTATAAGTTAGCAAAAGACAATTATTCTCGTGGAGTAAGATACAAAATAGATACAGAAAAAATGACTATAGAACAAGTATGGCAATTTGGTAAAGAAAGAGGAGCTCAATTCTTCTCTCCATATATTTGTAATGTAGAGTACTATAGAGATGGTCATTATCTTGTGCATTCAGGTGGTATTGCTTACTATGAATCAAAACCATGTGAATCATTAGGAGCATTTTTAGATACAACTGATCCAAAGACAAGACTGAACAGTGTAACTGTAGAAGTTGAAGATGATGTAGTAAAATTTGAAATGCATGTAACAGGAAACTTCTATAGAGCTGAAAAACTTAAATTCTACCATGAAGGAGAGAATTTAGTACTTGGCAAAGGGCAATTATTAGGAACCTTATCTGTAAATGAAGAGTTCTTAACAGAGGTACCAGCAGAAGAAACAGGGATCTTAATTCCAGAAACACATCAAGCCAAATTTATTAATGAAGAAGATAGAATTATCTTTGATGCTAAATTTGAAAAAGGTCAATTAGTAATGCTTCAACTTGAAGCATTAGATGGAGAAACTGTTCGTAGATACTTTGTACCAACAACTAAGATGACAT
>JBOFPL010000236.1:0-1662 GCA_051659885.1 Cellulosilyticaceae bacterium | reverse complement strand
AGAAATGGAAGAATTTAAGAGTGGTATATTAAGAGGTTTAACAATAAAGAAAGTTGTTACAAATGGAACTTTTGGAAATGCACTAGATATACCACTGGAAGTCCAGAAAGCCATAAATGAAGAAATAATAAAAATAGTTGATGATAAAATATGTGAATATAGAAAACAAATGGAAGAAATTTAGATTGTTAGAGAGGATAAAAATATGAAAAAACTTACAGCAATACAAGACTATGTAGAGGTTTATTTTGTAGTAGATGGACATAAGTATATTCTAAAAGATGATGACATACTTTCAATTGAACTTCCAAATGGTATTATGGAATACCTAGATTTTAAATTATGCAGAAGAGATTTGCAAGATGGAAATGTAATACACAGATGGAATGATGCAAGGATTGCTTTTGATTATGAAGGATTAGAGTTAAAAGAGTTTCTATCAGAGCTAATACTAAAGCATAGCTGTAAAGTTTATGTGCAATAAATTAATCAGTGAAGGGGATCGATATGGAAGATATAAATGTTGGATTTACAATAAAGTGTAACCACTGTGAAGAAAAAATAGAATGGAATGAAGAGTATTATTCTAATAAATTGCCTATTGAGGTAGGATGCGACTATGATGCAAATAGTTGGGTTTATTGTAAATGTGGTAATAGAGTAGATGGATACTAGTAGAGAAAATAATCATTTCATTAGTTAACAAATAATTAATAACAAGAGGGAGAAATAAATGAGCAATAATAATACAATTAAGAACAATGAAGTTAAAGGAGGTGATGGCATAAAGGATTTAAATACTATTAGAGTGTTTGAAGCCTTTGCCTAACTGGATATGGTTCACAATCCATAGCTCTAAGAAATATAGGTGTTCCATATGAAGTAGTTGCTATATCTGAAATAGATAAATATGCAATTAAAGCATATGAAGCAATACATGGAGAAGTAAATAATTTAGGTGATATATCTATGGTTTCACCAGAAGATATTCCAGACCACGATTTATTTACATATTCGTTCCCATGTCAGTCCGTTTCCTGCTCGGGTAAACAAGAGGGTTTAAAAGAGGGTAGTGGAACAAGAAGTAGTTTACTATGGGAATGTAAAAAAGTAATACAAACAAAAAAGCCTAAATATCTACTAATGGAAAACGTAAAAAATCTAGTTAGCAAAAGACATAAACCACACTTTGATAAATGGTTAGAGTGGTTGGAGACACAGGGATACGTAACTACTTGGAGTGTACTTAATGCAAAGGACTTTGGAATACCTCAAAACAGAGAGAGAGTATTCGCTGTTAGTGTACTAAAGGACGAGTTTAATTTCAAAGACATACCAAATACTGTGGGTGATTTACAGTCTTTCTTAGATAAAGATGTAGATATAAAAACAAAACCAAGTTGTCAGAAAGCATTTGAAAAAGAGTTTGAAAAAATCATAGAATCTGATAAACATATATATCAATGCAATGTAGAAAGTGGATTCCAAGATTGTAAAATTGGATTAACAGTAACACCGACTATAAGATCAAGCAGTGCATACACACATGTTCTTCAATACAAATTCCCAAATGGGGTAGAGTTAAAAAAGACCATTTTTGATTTATTAGAAAAAGATATAGACGACAAATACTATCTATCAGAAAAAGGAATTGCAAAAATG
>JBOFPL010000235.1:0-1703 GCA_051659885.1 Cellulosilyticaceae bacterium | reverse complement strand
CATCTACCAGTTGTACTTGATCATTATAATAACTGATGATCTGTTCTGGTAGCCCACTCTCTGCCAACTGAATAGTTCTGCCTAATATCCCCAACTCATTATCTTTGATCTGTATCGGTAAATAACCTTTAGTCACTTGATGATCTATCCCTTTTATTGAATTCATCCAAAATAACCTAGACTGTCTTTCTAAATCTTCTAAGCCATGATTGACTGCTATTTCTTCTTGTACGACTAAACTTATCTGTACACTACCTAAGTCTATCTCATCTTTTCTTAAACTAATTTTTCCTATGTATGTGCCTACTTCTTGGTGGTTAGGAATCTTTATTCCAAGCCATAATACTTTCAGTTTATTAACTTCCAAATTGATTTTCTCGCTATAGGGATTACCCTGATAATCAACTTTTTCTTGATTAAAACAAATAATATTTTTCTTATCCAAAATATATGGTTCTGCGATTAAATGAGTTGTGTCAATGAGTACATGCTCTATATTATCTTCATTAGATTTCACCGCTACCTGAAAGGTATAATACTCTCCTCTTTGGACTTGATCTTGCAATGTTACACAGGACTCATCTGTGAATGCATATGTATTTTGAATAATATTTGTCCTGTTCTGAATTGCTAAACTTAATCTATTTCCTTTGTCTCCCATTACCCTATCTCCCCCTTAATACTCTTTCTCAATAGCTCTAAGCACCACTGCACTATGCGGTTGTAATGTCACTGTTAAATCCATCATATCTTCCCCATAGTGTATAGCTTGCCAATAATCCATTACATCATATTTTCCTTTTAAATCTACATTGACAACTTTTTCGTCATCTGTTCTATTGAAAATACTAATAATCTGTTCTTTTCCTTGTGTTTGTCTTCCTACCGTAAATGTATGATCATCAAATCTAGCTGCTTGATCAGGTAGATTTAGAAACTGCCTTAGTGTCTGGATATGTTCTTTACTTAATTTAACTACTGCATCTCCTGATAATACTGCTCCTCCCGATACCAATATATGTGCACGGTGATAATCAAACTCCCCTTGAGTTATCTGTGAACTACTCTTTCTTTCTTTTCCATCTGGTCCTATTAAAACCTGATCTATATTATCTAACACAATACAATCTGGATCATTAATCCATAATCTATTGTGTTGCCAATTTCTATAAAAACACTCCTCAGAAAGCACTTTAAAACTCTGCCAATCTCTACAAATATCTCCACTAATTCTCATGCCATGCACTACGCCTATACTCGGCCACATCGGTGCATTACATCCTAATATATAACTTTCACTTCCTGCTCCCTCTAATATAGCCTTCATACCCATACGATAGGCTTCTACATATGTTTTGCTTGAATCATATCGCTCTCCAAATGGCATAGCTCCCCACATATTGGCATCTAGTTTAAAATACTTGATTCCCCACACTTGGTTCATCACCCTAAAGGTTTGTTTCAAGTGTTCTCTAGCTTGTGGGTTAGTCGCATCTAACATATACCAAGGACCTCTCCTCCATCCTCCAAATGTTACTTGATTGGACGGTAAGGGATTCCCTTCTTCATCCTTCACAAAATACTCTGGATGTTCCTTGAAAATAGCAGAATCTGCTTCTGCAATAAATGGTGCCACCCAAATAGCTGGTTCAAATCCTTGTTCTTTAATTTGTTTAATAAGCTCAGGTAAATGTTTAAAAGTA
>JBOFPL010000234.1:0-5909 GCA_051659885.1 Cellulosilyticaceae bacterium | reverse complement strand
CCGCATCCATATTGCCATGTTTTTATTTCTTCTGCATAGGTAGGACTCACAGTATTAATTTTATCTGCATAGAGTAAACCTGCTTTCATAAAGCTTACTCCTCCATTAAATTCTATTCTTTCACTATTCATATATTCATCAGATAGTTCTAATACCTCCAATGCTTCTTTACCAAAAATCCCTTGGTACTTCATGTTATGAATCGTAAATACTGTTTTAATTTCTGCATACATCGGATCATAACTATACTTGTCCTTAAGCAACAAGCAAATAGGCCCTGTCTGCCAGTCATTACAGTGAATAATATCAGGTATAAAATCTATCTTTTTAATTAACTCTAATACTGCTTTAGAGAAGAATGCAAATCTTTCATAGTCATCCTGATAGCCATACAGGTTGTCCCTATTAAAATAATACTCATTTTCTATAAAATACGTTGGCACGATACTCTCATCATAATATACCCCTGCTTGTTGTCTTCGCCAATTAAGGTTTACCTCAAAATCTGTTAGAAACTCCTCTTGTTCTAAAAAAAACTTATTCTTTACAGATGTATAGTATGGCATGACTACTCTTACATCCATCCCATTTTTTTGTAATTCTTCCGGAAGTGCACCTGCAACATCTGCAAGCCCTCCTGTTTTTGCATATGGAGCTACTTCTGTAGCTACAAATAGACATTTTAATTTATCCATTGTTTCCTCCCCTAAATTGAAATAACATATATTATATACTATTTTCAAATAACTTAAAAACATTAATTACTAAGTAGCTCCATTTATTATTATTCTACTGGTAATTTTAACTTTTGACCTGGAAAAATGTTATCTCCATTTTCTATTTCATTTAACTTAATAATCTCTTTTGTTCTAAGTTCTGTCTTATAATGTTTTTCACTGATTTTTCTTAATGTATCTCCATCTTCTACTGTATAAAGGATATAATCTTTTCCTTCTACTAACTCTTCTTTTACTGTTTTAGCTGGCTCCTCTTTTACTGCTACTTCTTTTCTCTCTTCCTTTTCTACTGCTATATCTTCTTTTACTTCTTCTTTTGTTATTTCTTCTTTTACCTCTTCTTTTGCTTCTTCTTTTGCTTCTTCTTTTACTTCTTCTT
This sequence comes from Cellulosilyticaceae bacterium, assembly GCA_051659885.1. GTDB lineage: Bacteria > Bacillota > Clostridia > Lachnospirales > Cellulosilyticaceae > JAVVPO01. Next base: position 4,793 of record JBOFPL010000234.1, on the reverse strand, counting down.
TTACTTCTTCTACTACCTTATCACTTGCCGCATCTATAATCTCTTCAGGCGAAACTGCTACACTCTCTTTATTTTCTGTTGTATCTGCTTCTACCTTATCTGTAGGTTCAATAATAAAATTCACTTGATCTGAGGATGCATCTACAACTTTATTATTAGGTACATCTACTTGTACTTGTGGTTGAACTTTATTTAGCTCATTCCCATCATTACCTTGTTTAGCTACTAAACCAGCTACTACTAATAGCCCTACACAAGCTGCAACAACTGTAAAATTTGTTTTCTTTCTTTGTTGATACTCTTTTTTTCTTTGTCTACCCATTTCTCTAAACTGATTAACTACAGTATCTTCTTGTTGTTCTTTTTCTATATTCATAAATGGATTTTCTAACATATACTTTTGCATACTAGGGTTTTTATCATAATAGAGATAGTAACCTGCTTGTTCTTTTAATGTATCATCTTCATAAATATAAAATGTTTCTATTTTATTGATTGGGTCTACTAATAATAATAATGAACCTTCTCTGTCAAATAGCTCTCTATGTACTTTTACTTCTTTCATAGTAAGCATTGTTCCATATCCTGGTTGCATATGCATCCAGCCTAATATGATTGTTCCAGGAAAATACTTTTCTTTTTCTACTAAAAGACTTTCTATAGCTTCCTTATTTAACCACTCTTCTCCTGGATTTAATTTATGTTGTGGAATAGGAATAATTCCACAGATAATATTCTCTTTAGTCTCTGGATAATATTCTCCAACAATTGCTGCTGTATGTTCATATGATAAGTCTGTTGCTGCAAATTGATACATATATGTATAGGCATAATCTTCAAGATACATAATGTAGTCACAATCTGTATCTCCAATCGGTCTAACAGAATCAATGCTATCAATTAGTGCATTGTATCTGTTATCTGTTGATGTTTCTTCTTGCTGTAACTGATTTTCTTGAGGCTTAGGTTGTACTTTCACTTCATCCTTGATTCTCTTTGGTTCATAAACAATTTTTCCCATAGTAAACTCCTTCCAATATTTAACATATTTAATAGCATACTACAGTTTTTTTAAATAATTTAACCTTTTATGTCGGCTATATTTAATTTTTTCTCCCCTTTTTTTACCATTTTTATCCATAAATAATTATCCATTTTTTTGGCAAACTATATATAGAAATGAAAGTGGTGATAATTATTGTATACAAATGTAGAACAACAGCCGAATACATCTTCTTTAGAGAGTATTCATATTGACGACCCTTGTCACTTTAATCTATTTTGCAATGCTCTCTATGGTTATTTAGAGACCTATCTTCCTAGTCATAACCATGAATTAATCATTCTTTGTATCGGGACTGATCGTGCTACCGGGGATAGCTTAGGCCCTTTAATTGGCTATAAACTAATGGATTTAAATCTTAATAATGTAACAGTATACGGCACTCTCGATCACCCTGTTCATGCAAAAAACTTACCAGAAACCGTACTTCATGTTCAAACCACTCATCCCAATGCTCTTATTCTTTCTATTGATGCTTGCCTAGGCACTATGCAAAATGTAGGGTGTATTTCTATTGGTGAGGGTTCCATTAGACCTGGTGCAGGTGTAAAAAAAGAATTACCTTCTATAGGCCATCTACACATCATTGGCATTGTTAACTTTAGTAGCCTTATGAATATGGTAGTTCTCCAAAATACACGACTATCTATTGTTATGAAAATGGCAGATACTATTTCTTCTTCCATTCGCTACTGTATGTGGAAATACAATAAAAAACACTAATGTTATTCTACATTAGTGTTTTTTATTTAAGCTTCTAATTTTAAATCGCCTTCTTTTATCCATCCTATCTTTTTAAGCATATAAGCAAATATTAATGTTAAAATAGCTGGTAAAATAATGTGTAGTAATAGAATGCTTATCATCAAACTAACTGGATCTGTATCCGCTATCATTGTTTGCCAAGTCAAGATCTGACCTACTAACCCAGATGTTCCCATTCCAGCTCCAGCTGCTACATTTCTCATCATAAATACTTTTGTAGCTAGCGGCCCTGTAATACAACTTGCTAAAATAGGCGGTATCCAAACTTTAGGATTTTTTACGATATTAGGAATCTGTAACATAGATGTCCCCAGACCTTGAGCTAATAAGCCATTTAATTTGTTTTCTCTATAACTCATTACAGCAAATCCTATCATTTGAGCTGAGCATCCTGCTGTTGCAGCCCCTGCTGCTAATCCAGATAACCCTAATATAATACTAATAGCCGCAGAACTAATTGGTAATGTAAGAAAGATTCCCATCAAAGCTGATACAACTATCCCCATCATGAAAGGATGCAAATTCGTTGCACTTTCTATAACTCCCCCTAGTGTTCCCATAAAACTAGATATAGGTGGCCCTATTAAAACAGCAATAAGGCTTCCACTTATAATTGTTATGGCAGGGGTAATCAGTATATCTAATTTTGTTTTCCCTGATATAAGTATTCCTACTTCAACACCTACAATTGTTGCAATAAAAGCTCCTAGTGGCTCTCCTGGTCCATTTAGAACTATCCCTGCCTCTGTTATTAAACCATTATTTATCAAGCTTAGTGCATATGCTCCTACTAATCCATTAAGCGCACTTGCATATAATACTAATTTAGGTGCACCTAAACTATGTGCTGTTCCTATAGCAATTCCCACTCCAGTTAATACTGATGCAATCTGACCTAACTGAATAAGTAAGTTACCTATATAAGTATTGGGTATAAACGTCCCTATTTGCTTTAAAATCAATCCTATAATTAAGGTTGAAAACAACCCGCTTGCCATACCACTAAGCCCTTTTATTAAATACCTATCTACTCCCTTTTTCCCCCACTTATAGATTTGTTCTAACATCTTTTATCCCTCCCATATCTCTTATCTATACACGATATTATCAGGTGACAAGACACTAGTCAATATAGTTTAATACTTTTCTTTAATCAACATGCCTTTTTTCTCTAATTCCTCTTCTATTTCATTTAATTCTTCTTCTGTTTCAGCTTCTATTGTATGCATGTGCACACCTTCTGTTAAATCCATCAGTGTCCCTGCACTATCTCCATTGAGTTTGTCTAAAAATTGTTTGATATCTCTTCTATTTTTCAACATTAAATCTCCCACTAGTTCTCCATAAACAGGATGTGAAATAATAACATTCCTAACTCGTCCGCCATTATCTATAATAGCATGTAGTTCATCTTCTACTTGTCTTCTAGTATGTTTAACTAGTATAATTCTACTTTTTACTTTTTCTATATCTTTATTAAGGATATATCCTCGAGCTGTAGCTAAAATATCATATCCTTCTACTCTTAATAAAGCAATATCTTGAACTACTACCTGTCTACTTATTCCAAAGTTTTTTCCTAAGTAAACTCCACTTAATGGCTTTTCACTATCCTGTAACAATTCTATGGTAGCTTTTCTTCTCTCTTTTCCCTCCATTTTATGACTCCTTCTCTCTACTTAATATTCATATTTAGTTTATCTTTTTCATATTTATATGTATAGTCCATTTTTTATTTCTACTTTGTATTTGGGCATAATTTTTATATTTTATATCACGCTAGCATCTAGATGAAAGGAGGATTTTTAGTTCCTAACGTCTTACTTACAAGAATTAATAATATTCCCATCCATGGTCAAACCGCTACTCTATGGGCTTCTATTGCCCATGCTAACCATTCACAAATGATTAACACTATATAAGTTATTTGAATAAATAAGGAGTGATTTTTAGGTGGATTTTTCCGTTGTACAAATCTTGTTAATCCTCATTGTGACTTTTGTAGCTGCTATCGACCAGTTTAATTTTCTTCAATCACTTTATAGACCTATTGTAATGGGTCCTATCATTGGTCTCATCTTAGGTAACTTTAATGCTGGTCTTATTATTGGAGCTTCTTATGAGTTAATGATGATAGGTGCTATGCCTATTGGTGGTACACAACCTCCTAATCCTGTTATTGGTGGTATCATGGCAACAGTCTTTGGTATAGGACTTGGTATTCAAGTAGATGCAGCCCTTCCTCTCGCTATTCCTTTTGCCTTACTCGGTCAATATGCTGTAACAATACTCTTTACTGCCTGCTCTACTATTATGGTCAAAGCAGATCAATATGCTGTTGATGGCAATACCCATGGTATTGATCAATTAAACTATATCACCATGCTCTGTTTAGGTTTGTTTTTTTCTATTATTGTCCTCATTGGTCTATTATTTGGTCAGTCAGTAGGTAATTATCTAACTACTCTTTGTCCTCAGTGGGTATGGAACGGACTGAGTGCTGCAGGAGGTATGATGCCTGCTCTAGGATTTGCAATGCTTATGAAAGTTATGCTTAGTAAAAAATATATTGCCTTTTTAGCGACTGGCTTCGTGTTAGTTGCTTATATGCGCTTACCACTTTTAGTAGTTACTATTCTTGGTGTAGTTATAGCCATCTATAACTTCCAAGTCCATACAGAAAATAATAATGGGAATGAAGGAGCTGATACGAGCGATGGAACATAATCAATATACTGACCAACAAGAGAGTAAATCACTAAGCAAAAAAATCCTCAATCAAATGGTTTGGCGTTCATTATTTTTACAAGGTTCCTTTAACTATAATAGAATGCAAGCTTGTGGTTGGCTTTATTCCATTCTTCCCGGACTTAAATGTATTCATAAGAATAAAGATGACTTATCAAAATCTATGACTCATAATATGGAGTTTTTTAGTACCCATCCTCTCTTAGTGACTTTTATT
>JBOFPL010000233.1:0-1956 GCA_051659885.1 Cellulosilyticaceae bacterium | reverse complement strand
CAGACTAAGAAACCTATTTTACTTAAAAGGGGATTATCTTCAACAATCGAGGAATGGCTTATGGCAGCAGAATATATTATGGCTGGGGGAAATGAGAATGTCATTCTTTGTGAAAGAGGAATTAGAACCTTTGAGAATTATACAAGAAATACATTAGATTTATCTGCTGTACCAGCCGTGAAAAAATTAAGTCACTTACCTGTTATTATTGATCCAAGTCATGCAACGGGATTAAGATTCATGGTAGAGCCAATGTGTATGGCAGCTATTGCATCTGGAGCAGATGGATTAATTATAGAGGTACATGATAATCCTGCAAGAGCTTTATGTGATGGACCACAATCTATTACACCGGATACTTTTGATGGATTAGTGAGAAAAATGAGTAAGTATGCAGCAATAGAAGATAGACATATAAGGGGAATAAAATAGATGGAAGAAACTCAATATAGAGTAACAAGGGAAAAGCTAAACGTATCTTTGGAAAAATTATATTGCCAGGATATTACTTTATTAAAGGAAATTGAAAAAGGGTTTACTAATACAGAAATAATAAGTCCTAAAGTAGGTTACCAAGGGGTAGAAGGGTCATTTAGTGAAGAAGCTGCCCATAATTATTTTGGAGAAATAGAGATACCTATGGCTAGGTATGATGAATTTGAGGATGTATTTGATGCAATTAATAAAGGTGAAATTGATTATGGAGTATTGCCTATAGAAAATTCACATACAGGGGAAATTTTAGATGTGTATGATCTAATCAATCAGTATAACCTTTATATAGTAGGGGAGGAGATTGTTAGAGTTAGGCATAACTTAGTAGGAGTAAAAGGAACTAGCTTAGAAGGAATTAAGGAAGTTTACTCTCATCCTCAAGCCTTTGCACAATCTAAAAAATTTCTCAAAATGAGTAAACATCTAACATGTATTCCTTATGCTAATACTGCAATGGCAAGTAAATATATAGCAGAAATGAAGGATACATCTAAAGCTGCTATATCTAGTCAAAGAGCAGCCAAACGATATGGTTTAGAAATTATAGTGTCTGAGATTAATACAAAAAATAATAATTCTACTAGATTTATAGTTTTATCAAAAAACATGAAAATTTCTTCAAAATGTGATAAAGTAAGTATAGTGTTTACAACTAAACATACTAGCGGTGCTTTATATAATGTCTTATCACATTTTGCATACAATGGAGTTAATTTACTTAAAATACAATCTAGACCTATTCAAGATAAGTCATGGCATTATTTTTTCTTTGTAGATTTACAAGGAAGTTTAGAAGATGCAAATATGTTGATTGCTTTAGGCAGACTTAATGTAGAATGTGAACATTTTAGGATACTAGGCAATTATAAAGGATATAGCACCCAATCTTAAGGAGGATATTCTAATGGAGAAAAAAATTGTATCAACAAGCAATGCACCACAAGCGATAGGACCTTATTCACAAGCAGTTATAGTAGGGGAAATGGTATATACTTCAGGTCAATTAGGAATGGACCCTGCAACTGCTGAATTAAAAGAAACAGTAGAAGAACAAGCACATCAAGCTTGTAAAAATCTTATGGCGGTATTAGAAGCAGCTGGAAGCAATATTGCAAATGTTATTAAAACAACTGTATTCTTAGATGATATTAATGATTTTGTAAAGGTAAATGAAGTATATGCACAATACTTTGTAGAACCATTCCCAGCAAGAAGTGCTGTAGAAGTGGGTAAATTACCTAAGCTTGCAAAAGTAGAAATTGAAGCGATTGCATTATTAAATAAATAATCTACCTAAAACCTTTGACTTATGGAGTTAAAGGTTTTTTTGTTCTATAAAAAATTATTTACTCATATAAATAATGATATAAGTTGAGGACAAAAAGGAGAGAGTGATATGTATCTAAATACTTTTATTAATTTAGAAGAAAATATAACGGGATATGGTAGAAACTCTAAAAA
>JBOFPL010000232.1:0-16571 GCA_051659885.1 Cellulosilyticaceae bacterium | reverse complement strand
GTTTTTAACCCCTATAAATGCAAATGATTCTAAATTTGCCATTCTATCACGTCTCCTTTAATGTTTATATAAATCAAAAAAGATACATTAGATGTCTAAATCATTAGCCCAATGTATCTTCTCTAAATTTATTTTTTTACTATCTATGACACCAGAATATATCCCCGTCATAGTCTTGTTATTACTTTCAATATGTTCAAGTCTATAGAATGTTCTCATGAGTTTGTACATGCTATAATCCCAAATAGAGTTGAGATTCAAGTTAGGATGTTTGGATGCCACTGACTCTACTATACTCAGTGTTGTTATTCCACATCCTTTTCCCATTCTAACCTTTCTCTCCTCTTCTTCGAACTCTAACAGTAATTCTCTCATCTCATCATCTATATCGTCCCTATCGGATTCTTTCCCATAGGTGTCTAAGCAGTACATCTTTTTAACTATATAAAAAATATCATCTATGTTAGATTTATTGATGGACATTCTAATCTTACTATTGAAAAATTCATTGTGTATTGGAATGTATATCCATTCTCCATCTATAAACAAAGATACAAAATCGACCAGCCATTCCAATGTATACTGATTTGACGTTAATATATCATACATATGAGTATTATTATCAATTTCACCCATGAAATCCCTGGGCTTCAGAGAAACAAGATTCATTATTTGGCTATACTTTACTAAACCAATCTCTTTAAATATGTAGCCAATAGTATAATTCTTGATTGTAATTCCATTTATAGGAATATCCAACCCCATTAATAATCTTGCTTTTAAATCAATATCATTCATTTCCCCACCCACTATCATTCTTATCTACAAAGAATAAAGGGATTACTCTACCTCCATATCCTTCTATGGCTCTATCAGGAAATGAGTTACCCAAAGTACAGTTGTATAGTGAATTGATATTTGCGTCCGTCAAAGCTTTTTCTATAGCATACTCCAAAGACAGTATCCTATTCCCATTTGCTGCATCTAGCAACATTGAAGAACAAGTAATATATATGTACATATAATTATTTGTGTAATATTTTTGATGCGATGATCCATTTAGTCTACTAGATGTTTTTCTATCTATTAAATCTTGTTCAATAGAAATATACACTCCATTATCCACGCTATATCTTTCCACCTGTTTCACATTGAAAATATGTTCCTTGCGTATCTTAGATTTCTCAGCACTAGACAATTCTTTCCCATCCAATACATCCGTATCATTATCATAAGTTAGTAATTTAAGAATAAGAGGGTCATCACTTATAATCTTATATACACTAGCTAAATTTTCATTATAGTTCCCTATTTTCTTCGCCATGATTTCCTCCTATTCTTTAATCCTTATTTTCTTAGTTACTTCACGACCATTTATACTCGCTTTTAAAGTAAATATATCATTAGCCTTGTTCATATCATATGGAATATGCAACGTACACTCTTTGCCATTTATGACATTAATTTGTACAGCTTTATCCGACACAGCCCATATACAATCAGACTTACAAGTATACTTTTCTTCTATATCAAATAAAAGTTCATTGGTGCCCGATATTTCCTCAGCTAACGTATGATTGTTCCCATTGTAGGCAATGCCATTTACCGTATCATCACGAATATCACGTTCATCTAATTTCAGTCCGATTGCAGCTACTCCCTCTAATGCAGAAACTCTATCACCGCGCCCCATAAACTTGTAATTTAATCCATCTATAATTACTCTTTCAATGTCTACTCCGAAATGTCTTGTGATTTCATTATCTTGACAGAATATCCATGTAGAAGTAGTATCAAGGTTCATAGTACCGATCTGACTTTCACGTATCATTGTTTTATTATCAAATACCGAGATAGGAACTTCCTCAATTTTGCCATTTAGAATAATCCTCACAGTGAATGGGCATTTAATAGCAAATACCTCATCATGCTTATACTCTCTTACTGGGGCACTTCTTACGAGGTAAGTCCACTCTTCGTCTTTACCTTCACGATAATGTGGTTTATACGTAATATAGTCTCCAGGAGTTAAAACACTTGGATATGTTAAAAAAGTTAATGCCACTGAGTTATATACTGCTTCTTTAAGTTTGGCTGGCTTCTTAATGAAAGGAAATTGCTTAGTTTTATCCATATTGATATAACCATTCTCACGAAAATATGGCATATCAATCTTAGTCTTGAATTCATATATATACTTGTTTTCCAATGACTTGGTCATATTTTCTTGAAGCTGCTTTTGAATATCTTCATCTTCACTTTCGGCTTGGTTATATTTTAGGAGTAGTGATAAGTTCATAGTATCAACCTCCTAACTGTGACCAATCAAATCGTTTACGTTGACCAGTATCTCTATCTCTAGCCTTGTAGTCTCTGATACGTTTTTGATTCTTGGCACTAAGTCTACCCATAGTTTTATTAAATGAGTTTAGGTCGGAAGAACTGGCATTAAACACACGCATTTCATTGTCTGAGAAATGTAATCCACCTAAAGCATTAACCCTCTCAGTAACCTTAGTTTCCATATATGCTTCAAACATAATCCATGCAATAATAGTCATCTCAGACATGTTTAACTTAATTAAGAATGTTCTCTCTTCAAAATCTATGTAATCAGCTAAATTTATACCATCGTAATTAGAACTATTTACAAAATCAGTTACGGCATCCTGTAAAAAGTTGTCACTTCTAAAACTTATGACCTCACGCAATTCAGCCTCGGTCATATCCTTCCTATTAAAGAAACTCTTATCTGTCATGATGATAGAGTAAAATCTATCATATAATTCATCAAATGTGGTAGGGCAACAATCAAACATGTTATAATCCGCAGCCATGTATCACACCACCTTTTAAATATTATTCCTCGAATACAGGTTTCTTTTTATTGCTTTTCTTCTTAGGCTTTTCTTCTTTTTCATCTTCTTTACCAGATTCAGATTTAATTAATTCAGTTACAACATCCTCAATTTCATAGCCCGTGTAATCTTTAATTAGTTTAAGTTTATTAAGATCGCTTAATTTCATTTCTCTAGCAACTGTACAGATTAAATCTGGCATAGCTGTTACATATCTTACATTGTCTTCGTCCACAATATCATTGAGATATTCTTCTAAAGCGTCATCACTTCCAGCCAATAAATCTTTGATTTCATTGTAATCTTTTAGTAATGGATGCATCTCTGATAAGCCTAACTCCTGTGCCACTTTTTCATCATCTAAAATAAGCATTCCACGTTGGAACATAGCCTGTAGACCTCTGTCTTGAGATAATGAATTTTTTAATACTTCAACTTCCATTGGGAAGCCCGATCCCATACCATTGTGTCTAGGTTGAATACGTACAAAACTAGCTGCTCCATATGGTTTAAAACTACATCTAGCAGATGTTGTATTGATAATTTTCACTATTTTTTTAGTAGCCATTAATACCCTCCTATGTATTTTATTTATAAATTAATTTGATTAAAGCACCACAGCCACATGGTGCTTTAAATAGTTTTATTAGATGGCCTGATTTGTATACTTATAAAGATAAACAGGGTCAATTACACATGCTACTCCAAAGTTAGCTGTTACCTCGAACACTTCTTCGTCTGTGTCTGCATCTTTGAATTCTTCAATCTCAGTTGAGCCTTCTAATAATACTGAAATGAACTTCTCATCTTTATTAGTTGGGATGATGTATGCAGTTTGATTTCCAAATGTCCAGTCATCGCTATGTACTCCTGTAATTGCATTAGGAATGATTTGTACTTGACATCCTTTGTACATTCTTACGTATCCATTAGTACGGATTTCAGACATAGATAATTGATCGTTTGCAGGGAAAGGAATCTTTTGAGCAAATCTTTCAGTACATACGATTTTAACTGTATCCCCATAAGATTTTGCTTTTGCAATGAGTTCATCGAATAAATCCTCATCAAATCCTGAAGCTGCTGCTGAATTAGTAGCTGGTAAACTTGCAGTAACTGCCTTTAGTACTTCGTGAATTTTTCTATAGATAGCATCTTGTACACCTTGTTGTGCTTCAGCTTTGAATTCAGCAAAGTCTAAGAATTTATATCTTAACTCTTCCTTTTCAATTGATACAGCAGTACCAAATCTATTCATTTTAATATCTAGGTAGTTTTTGTCCAATTTGTAGCGTTTTAATCTACCACCAAATGCTACCTCAACTACAGTTTTACGGATGCCATTCTTATTTTTCTTAACTTTAAATTGTTTAGTATCACCTGGTTGTACAGTTTGTACGTCAGCAACAATACCTACTGCTTGAATTACCTCATTTGGAAGATCCTCATCAATACTCTCTTCGATGATTTGGAATAAATCATTTTTATGCTTTCTAAATGTTCTATACCAGTTCTTACCTTCTGAGAAGATTTTATTAATTTCTGCTTGATATTGTCCTTTGATATCAGTATCATTAAACTCAGCAAACTCTGCTGGCTTACCAATACGTCCATCCATAATACCTACTAGGGTTTTAATTCTATCTAAATTTGCCATGTGTCATAGCCTCCTTATGTTCTTCTTTAAATAATTTATTAAGCGATTGTGATTAATTCTAATCCCATTTCACCTGTTTTCATTGTAGTAACTTCTGTTACTTCAAATAATGCACCTGGTACAGTTGATAAATCTGCTGGAATATCTTTCACAACTTTTAACCAACCTGTAGCAGTATCAGGGTAAGCATATAATTTATTAGCTTTAGTAGCTAAATATGTAGCCATAGCATTGAATGAAGCTATCTCAGCAACTGCATCGTCACCAATTACAGTATCTACTGCAATGTAAGATGTAGCACCAAGTTTCATAATACGTGGGACAAACCATCCTTTTTCACATCTCCACTCAGTTGCACCTAGCTTAGACTCATATACTTTTACTACTGAATGATGGAAATAAGCTGGTTTACCTGCTACTGGAGCTGAAATCTCACCTGTTTTTAAATCTACTGAACAAAATTGTCCATTTTCAATAAAATCTTTATAAAGTCCTGTGTCTGCAAGTTTGTTACCTTGCACTCTGTTCTCAATATTAATTGGTAATCTTAATTCTGAAGCACCATATTTAGCACTTGTTGTTATTTTTTTAGCTGCCATGTTTAAATGACCTCACTTTCTTTTAAATAATTTTTTATTATAGATTCTTTCTAGCACGAATTTCTTCTGCCATCTTTGAAAATTCACTATATGTACCCATGCCAAAATCAGTAAATACTTGTGGTTGGTCTGGCTTTTTAGTCTTACTAAATCGTTCCTTAGATTTCTTACCTACTGCGATACTTAACTTAGTATCAATTTCTTCTAAAGTAAATTGAGTTAAGTCTGTACCTACTGTAGCCTTGATTTCAGCATCAGTTAAAATTTCTGTGAAAGTACCTACTAACTCTTCCTTAGCAGCTAATTCCTCAGCAGACATTTTCTCTTGATATTTAGTATTAACTTCATTGAATTGAGTTTCTAACTCTGAATATTTAGTTTGTGATTCTTCATATTGTGCCTTAACAGTATCTAACTCACCATTTAAAGAACCTACCTTTTCCTCATACTCAGCTTTCATTTCATTCATTGAAGTTTCGTGAGTCGCAATTGTTTCCTCATACTCTTCACACTTACGTTTTTTCTTGGTAAACTCTTCTTCCTGTTCAGAATACTGAGTTTCAAGTTGCGAATGTTTAGTTTCTAACTCCTCAAATTGTGTTTTGAGTTCGTTATACATTTCTTCAAAATTCACACTATCACCCTCCTTTTTATTAAATTTTGTTGTAAATTTATCTTCTAATTGTTTAACTCTGCTAACCAACTCATCGAAGTTAGTTGTAGAGAAATTAGCTGCTGGTATAATCTTACTATCTTTAAAGGCTGGATTTACACCTTCTCCAAGGATACATAACGCACTAGGAGTAAAATCCTCTACAATATCAATATAATTGTCATCATAGTGACTAGAGTTAATCACTATTTCCATTGATTGCTTTAGAGTACCACCATTAGCGAATACTTTTAATTCGTCTTGGTATCTACCGTTCCAAAGCACAAGATCTACAGTCCACATTTCTTTAACGTCACCATTTAGCATGGTTACATTTTCAAATCTAGCTGGAGTATTTAAAATACATCCATAGGCAATGGTAGTCTTTTCGTATTCGTAGTCACCATTCTCAGATATAATGTGTCTACCACCATGTCCTCCGAATGTTCCACCACCATTACCATCACTAGACCACTCGCCTAGTACGGGCAAATAAGCCCAGTTACTTGCTGATTTCTCAAATGACTCTTTAGTAAATTTAAATCCGTTGGCGATCTGCGAAAAATCCGATACATGGCATTTGCAAAGTATAAAATCTTCATTTAAACCTTGAAACACTTCGGTTTTAGCTACTTCAAAAGTAATAGTCTTATTCAAACATCTCACTCTCCTTCCTTAAAATTTGCATTATAAAAAGGCTATACCTTATCAGATATAGCCTAGAAATACATTTTATTTGATTGTCTTGTTTTATTCATATTAGAGAATGTTTCTTTGCCATCAGGACATAAGAAGATATATGGAGTATGCTTACCATCAGCTACTTCTTCATTTAAAAGTTTATATCCTTGTACAAGCAAAACATCCCTTTCATCGTCACAGAAACAATGATAATATTTATTCATAATTTACCCCCTATTTTGGTCAGACTCTTGAGTTGAGTCTTTAGGATTATCAGTTTTAGGTCTACCATTATCTGATGAGCCTGTATCAGATGCCATTTGATTAGAATTAATTAGTGGTTTGAATAGTTCTTTGATACCTAGTGAATCTTCGGTCTTCATTATGTCTACAAGTCTATCAGTTGGGATGCCCATTGTATTAAATAGTAGACTTACTGAACCACCTATATCAAGCTGCTGTTTGGCATCCTTAATCTTCTGAGTCTCATTAAATATATTCACATCCAACATAGTAAACTGATATATAACCTTACCGTTGCTAATTTCTGTATTTATAACTTTTCTAATCCAATTTTCATGTTGGAACCTAAGCATCTTTAATGACTCACTAATCATCATAATACTTTGTTTAATCGCTTCTGCACCTACATTGTCAGTAGAACCAATTAAACTTTGCTGTATTCCAATATCAGATGTTACCCTATCATTACCTAACTGAGTATATTTAATATCCTGATTTGCAGATGCACCATCCTGTAAGCTAACGGAGTTTACTTCAAATCCAGTGGTTAATGTTCTAGCTGAATCTCCAGATGCCTTTTTTAAGTTTTGATGTGCATCTAAGATTTCTGCACGACTACTAAAAGGAAACCCTGTTTCCTTATTTATCTCAAATTTTTGCACCAAAAGTCTAAATAATTTAGATTTTGCCATGCTAGAGTCTATATTTTTTAAATCTATTGATTCTAATATGTCCGTAAACGTAGTTGAAAATAATGGACTTCCATCTACGGTAGACCTATAACATCTTGCATATAATTGGTCTAAAGGTTGCCATTTGGGTTGCTTGTCTACAGAAATCTTTCCATTTTTGTAGTCCTTGTATAATTTAAGAAACTCTTTAGGGAGTCCAGTCCAGAATTGCTTCTGTAATGCTTGATCCATACTTTGTAACGGACGGTCGAAGTAACTAAAATCAAAGTCAACCAACTTATTATTCATTGCATCCGTTTTTCTAGTCCTGCAATACGCTGGTGGCAAGATTTGTTGCTGAACAAAGTTCTCATCCCTAGTTTCATATGTATAACACTCACCATATAAGATTGCCTGTAAATCTATGTTATATGAGGTTTGTTCAACGTTATAATTATGTACATATCTGGATACTTCTTTATGAATCTTATCATTAAACTTATCATTCTTAGCTAGGCTAAACATTGGATAAGTCATATACCTATGCTTATCTATACTGGCAATTTTATGAATGAGGTGGCGATATAGTCCACTACTATTATAGAAGTATAAACTTATTCCTCTTAGAGTAGGGATATCACCATTTTCTACTGCCGTATACACCTCGTCCTTTTCTATACTATATGTCTTGGTTGTATAAAAGTCTAAATCTGAAGACTCTATTACCTTACCCAATGACTTAAATACTTCAACATTTTTATTTTCCTCGTTCATACTATGGCATAATCTCCTCTCTTATTTAATCTAATAGCGACATAATTCCTGCAAAGTCATCTACTGGTTTTTTATTCAAATCTCTCTCTTTACTTACTATCCAATGTACTGCAAAACCAAGAGCAGAGAACCTATCTTTCCTCATGGTTTCATTAAGTACCTTTACATATCTTTCATTTGCCTGTTTTACTTCCAACGCAGTCATTTCATTTACCAAAAGGTCTGTCTCGAAATGCGTCACTAGATCAAGTTTCATCACTACATCATCTACCGTGGTTCTAGTAGACTCCTTCTCTTCCATGTAAACGTCTTCTGCTTTATTAGACGCCAGTGGTAATTCGATTCTCATATTCTCTACTTCTGCCTTAGTCCATGTTATAATCTGACTGTTCATTTCTGCATTTTGAATTACTGCGAAAATGCATGGTTCTGCCTCTTCCAATGTAGCGTCCCATATTTTATTTACTAGATTTTCTTTGTTATATACTGTAAACGGTCTATATTTTTTGCTCCGTTTTTTATCATACTGCCACTTAGTAGAATCCATAAATACTGCTGAACCAACTCCATTTATATCCATACACACAACATCGATTTGCATATCTTCATGTAATTCTTTTATACGGATTGATTGTCCTTCTGTATGTGCATCGTTGTGATGTTCCAAGTATCTTAGTTGTTTTGTATATCTACCATTTTCCTTATCTTCAAATGCTGATAACACACAAAAAGCTGTGTTGTCGTTGGCACCGCCTCGAATAGCTATATCACATCCGAGAATCCTTATTTCATTTTCTTGTTTTGGGACATAATGTTTCTTTTTCCAATCTTTCATTAAAACTTCATCATGATAACATTCATGTGGTATCGGCTTCAACATCTTAGACGGTGGAAGCGTTCTACATTTTGATAATTCATCGTGTGAATACGCAGCGTATTCTGACATAGATGCAAATAAGCCCTCGTTCTCCATTCTCCAACTCGCTGCATTGAATGATTCAGAAGTTATTTTAGGATAAATATCCGTCTCGAATTTCATCAAATTTGAAATTACTGGAAAAATCCAAGAGAATGAAAGTACCATACAGGTATTATCATCTGTCATTTTTTTATATGTTTCCATACAAAAAGTATGAAACCACTTACCAGTAAGCCATCCAGAAGATATATAAATACTTTTCTTGGTTTCCCAGTCTGGTTTGAACTCTACATACTCTGGATCGTCACGATATCTAGGAACCCTATCTCCTTGGTTCAAAAAGTTAATCATGATATCACGAATAAATTCAAACTCCATCTTGGCCGCTTCTTCTGCTACTATGACTGAGGCCCTTAATCCACGACTTCCTTCAGAAGACGTAGCTACTATTATTGAACTACCGTTTTTGAATAGTATGTAGCAGTCATTGATTGATGTTTTACTTTCTTTTAAATTTATTGCCTTTCTTATTGCGCTGGAGGAGTTGTAAAGCTGTCCTAATATGTATTGTGTTACTAGGAGTCTCGCCTGAAATTTTGTAGAACTTGCTAATACCACCTTGGTTCTAGGATATAACATGCAGAACGCCACCAAAAATAGCGATATAAGGAAACTTTTACCCAAGCCCCTTGTGGCACAAATTACAACTGTACTGTACTTGAACATGGCACACATCCACATTTCCTGCCACCATGTTAATGTCTTGATTCCTAAGTAATCCTTAATGAAAACGTCAGCATTTTGGCGATAAAAATCTGCAAGTTCCCTAACGTTTTTCCTATCTCTTTCTGCCTTGGTTAGTGTTCTGTCTATTTCTCTTTTTCTATATTTGACGGTAAACATATCTATTCACCATCCTCATCTAGTTGCTTTATCTCATTTTTAATACTAATATTCGTATCAAAATATTCTTTTAGTTCGTCATAGTCTTCAAGTATGGGTTTTTTTGAATATCCACCAAATCTTCTCATCTGCTCAACCAAGTAATCCATCATTTTTAAAATCCCTCTACAATCTTGGAATTTTTTATCTGGAATAATTGGTTCATCTTCATATACATCAATAAGCTCAGACAAATCTTTGTCTTGTTTCTTTTCTTTGATAGCCGAAGCAGTTAATCCATTATCTCTTAGCATCTTATTTCTTTCTGCCTTAACCTTAGATGCAGAATTATGATCTCCTTTTTTAGTCAACTCTCTTTCAAGATATTTCATCCTTATTAACTCTGGATACAAGTCCATCGTAGTAAAGTCATCCCTACTCCCACCTAGCTGAATAATCATGTTATCTAAATCCCTATTCATTGCTAACAATATTTTTGCCTCGAATTCGTCTCCAAATATATCTGCTAATTCAACAACATCCTCGTCAGAAATATTTTTATATGCATTCGTGTCAGTAACAATATTCATGCTAGGGCTATCCTTATATGTCATCTCACATATCAAATTTCCATCCACATATTTCTTCTTCACATTTGTAATACGCTTCATATACTCTTCGAAATTTCCATCTAACTCATCCCACACTTCAGGAAGGAAGGGTCTATTCAATGTTTGTAAAACTAAATGTAAACCCTCCATTCCCTCATTAGCAGTCCTAATAGAGCATTGCTTACACAGTCCAGCATCAGTATCATTAATTAATAAATTTTTATCCGAATAAAAGCTTGATTCTACCAATTCAGAGGAACAAGATATACATCTCTTCTTAATGGCTACACTTTTCTTAGGTTTTGCCATAAATACCCCTCCTTACTCGTTATCATATTCCTGTGCTTCTTCTTTACTCATAACCACACCATTAATTACTACATATTCCATTTCAAATTCCTCCTTTTAAATAATTTAATCTACATATAATTTATAAACGCACTCATCATTTCCGTACACGATAAGTGTCTGCATTGCATTTCCTGTCTTACGAATTGATAGGGCGTAATTATCTCCACCCATCAATGTACCGTTGATAACCACTGGGATATCTCCCTCATTTAAATATTTGAATGAGTGGAAGTGGCCCATATGTACCTCATCTACTGAGTTTTTGAGCATTCTCTGATAGTCAGCTACGACTGTACCTACCTTATCTTTGTCCCCATGTGAAATCACAAATGTCTTACCAAAGGCATTGTACTTGATGAAATCATCATTCTTGCTATCAATTACCTTTACACCGTTAAGCCTCAATTTCAGAAACTCAGGGATAAGTCTTTCAAAATTCTCACAATTAATAGAGTCTTTTTTGTTAGGATTTACTCTTGCATGGTTGCCATATACACTATATACTATTATCATAGGGATATTATTTGCCAATTCTTGTATACCATTAGCAAGTAACTCAGATACATTTACAATCTGCACAATAACATCTTCCTCATTTGAAACTTGTGTTTCTACATGAATAATTCCACTAACCATATCTCCTAGTAATTCAACGTTTAAATGTGTGACCTTATGTACCTTACAATATTCAATGGTCTTATTAATTACTTGCCAAAATCTTTCCCTACATACTTCCGTATCGTAGTAATTAAACTGAGTATCCACAGTGGTTCCATAATGCATATCTCCAAGCATTAGAGTGGCACCTACTTCTTTTTTACTCGTAGGTTTAACCTCAATTTTAGGAAGTCTACCTAACTCCTCCAGGTGTTCGGTCATAATATCTCTAAGATTTTCAAATCTAGCGTCTTTTCTAAGTATCTTATTTAATTCCCTACGCTGATCTCGTAACTTAACCTTCTCTTTATAAACTTCCATTTTAAGATTTTCCAACTCTATAAAAGCGTCATCATCTGTGTATTCAGTATCCTCCTCTAGTTTTTCAGCTATCTGCTTTAATACATAGTATGCTTTTCTAATGTTGTCATCCGAGTATCTATTTCCATCTTCGAGCAGCCAGTCTCCCATTTCCTTATAAGAAATATGTCCCTCCGACTTGGCATCTACAATCCTTTTTAAATACGTCCTAAATTTTTCATTTGCTTTTCTCTCATAATTATTCATAATATTTCCTCCAAAATTTATAAAAAATAACTCATCTTCCATTCATTTATCATGCACTCAGAAGTGTGACATAGGTTGTCGCCTATACCACACATTAGGAGAGATGCAAAAATGAAAATAGTGTGTTTTACCACACTTCTCAATGCATGAAAATTAAAAAGAAAGCCTAGTCGAAATGACTAGACTCTCAAAGAGGAGGATAAGTATGAGTTGCCCTTTCGGGCGAAGGATGATATGGGATTCGAACCCATGCTTTACATTGCTCTACCTACTGAGCTAATCATCCGTTTTGTTGCAATATATCCAGCCTAGAGGTTCTTCTATGCTCAATTAATTTATCAGCACTAACCTGTCAACTAGGATTTTATCGAAATATTATCTTTGAATCTTCATCTTTAACTAAAAAGAATGTTAAATTTTAACCTTTGACCTTATGAGATTTAAACATTGAACGTTTGTGCTATTGGGTATGCCTATCGCATAAACTTAAATAACATACTATGAATATGTTTCTATTTTCTTGTTTTTATCATCCAGATAAGAGGTTGTATGAGATTGATTAACCGCAATCTCAACGGTAAATTAAGTTTAAGATTTTCAGATATATTGCAATATTAATTATTTTTATTCTAATTCAATAGTAGTTTGTGCATTGATTTCACTCAAGCACATATCCACTTCGCTCTCAAAATCAAGAATTTCAGTCTCCATTTCTTCAATAAGTGCCTTTGCACCTAATGGGTCTACAAATACCATCTGTTCATTTTCACGTTTACTATCTGCCATTTTCTGTGCAGTTTCAACTACGTCTTTATTACTCTGAGTATCTTTGCCCACAAACCCTTCTACCATACGCTGAATATCACTATCTAATTTGATGTTCGCCATCTCTAATGTATTAGTAGCCTTTGACAGATTCAGTTTTAAAGTTTGTAGTAAATTTCTTTCGTATTGAATACTATTCTTTCTTTCAATTGCGTCTGCAACTGTATATACTTTACCTGCTACCTCTACCTGCGTTTCAGCATTGGATTTAACAATGGAAGATTTAATAAGTTTACGCTGCTCGATTAAATCTTTGATACTTTGATATGTAGACTTAGCTTTATCTTCAAACTCTTTAACTGTCATTAGTCCATTCTTAACCTTGTCAGACTTAGCTTTTTTGGTTTCGACAAATGAAGCTCCTTGAAGTTGTTTCTCAATTTTTTGATCTAATAATTTTAACTCTGCTAATGCTCTTGTGATTGATAATTTTCTCATTTATAATCTCTCCCTTTATAATCATTTATAATTTTTAACACCATAAACGGGAATAGATGGACTCGAACCCTCACCTATCATAGTGTCCCATTGCCAGTTCCATCCAGCTATCCACTTACATAGTTCCAATATTTTATTCCCGTATTAGTGCAGACACACGTTCCACACTCTCTTTGTATACCAATTATCCATTGCGATATCCTATCGTCATAGGCTTTAGGACTTCTTGGTATGTTTATGTTCAACATGAGTCGTTAATTCATGCCAGTTCTTCTATGAACTTCTCTATGTCAGCATAGAGTCCATGCCATTCAACCTACTTAGGCTTACTCTTATATAGAAGGCACATTTGCCATAGGTTTAACGTCTCTATGGCGACGAATTTAATGTTTCTCACTAAGGTAGAGACTCTCCTATAGATACTAGGCCTCTATTTGGCATATTATTTGTTTGGGATTTTCACCCATGAGTCAGTAGTTTACGACATACTCAGTCGATACCATACATAGTATAGTATTGCTTATTTGCTCATGAACAATTTGGACTTACACTTCCCAGAATATTTATAGTAGGACTGCCAAGTTAATTAATACAAAATACCACTTTTATGTTTTAGTATTACATTTCCTGATATTCGTAATCAGCATCAATTTCAAGGAAATTCTCACATTCATTCATAGTAACGTTCACCATAAGTTGCTTTTTGGCATCACATGTGAATTTTGAAATTATATCGTACACCTTACATATATTTTGTTTTTGGCAATTCACGCAATACATTGATTTCACCATCCACCATCACCTCCTCAATCATTAATATCTACTTCATATTCATATAGTGCTCTATATAGCTTTTCAGGAAAATTTGGATATTTAGCTTTGTATTCATCGGCCACTTGTTTTATATAATTCTCTTTAAATAATTTATATACTTGAAATGCTTCTTCTGGGGTGTCAAAAGAACCAAGGTATCGTTTGCATATTGTCTCACCATCAAAAGTACAACATTGTGAAATAAACTTTTTTTTATTAAAAGTTACTCCTATTGGATATCTACCTCTTCGAGCATCGCTTTTAATAAAAATCATATTTATTCTTTTATCAACCAATAAAACCGTATCGGGACTATACACCTTGTTTCTTCCATGGCACAATATATCCTTATCTGGTATTAAATCAGTATTAGTCCACTTATTATCATTGTACCATTTAGCAAAGTTTTGAAAGTTGTGCCATTCATCACAAACCGTACACTCTATATATGTTGGTCTCCTTTTAGCATATCCTTTGTCATAACATCTATGCATTATGTTTGCCCATACTTTACCTTCCATTGTTTCTTTTTTATTTTCACACATGGCAAATTCACCATCACCTAAAAATCCAACTCCATGTACACTTGGAAACATTTTATCCTTTATTCTGCCATTTATGAAGCAGCTATACGTTTTATTTTTACATACATATCCTGATTTAAATTTAACATCTATATTCTTACAGTCTACATATCTAATTATTGTCATCTCTGATCCTTGGTTGTTTAATCTTATTTCACCTATTCTATTTACTTTACTCATATTGTCTCCTTTTTAACTTAATATATTAAAAAGGATTGCCATCTCTCTGGATGGCATTAATCCATATATAACTGTTTATTTTATTTTACCAGCTCTTTAAATGATTTACTAGGCTTGAATTTAACTCCCTTTGATGCTGGAATAGTCATCGGCTCATTCGTGCTAGGATTTCTGCCTTCTCTTTCTTTTCGTTCTACGACTTCAAATGTACCAAACCCTTGAAGTCCAACTTTTCCACCATCTACTAACTCTTTAGTAATCACTTCTTCGAGTGTTTTTTCAATTTCTGCCATAGCTGTTTTTGTAAGTTTAATTTCTTTCTCTTTTAATGCTTCAACTGTTGTTGCAATAAGGTCATTTCTATTCATAATTTCTTCCTCCATGCTCAACCTCTATCGGGAGCTTAATTTATAATTTTTAAGTTTTGGTTGGATAACTTTTAAATAATTTAACTAAAGTATACCCTTCCCTTAGAGTACTTTTTGACAAACCGTTGATATATATGTAATATTGCCTGTAAGCCTTGATATACAAGGTTTTGAAGTTATAGTATCCAACTTGATATGTAACGGTTAATTATTTTTTCTGTGTTTTTTTACTCTTTCTCTGGTTTTTTCTAATTCTATTTGCTTTGAACATTTAGGACACATTATTACTGGTTTCCCCACCCCAATTTCGTATTCAAATCTTTCCCCACATACTTCGCAGCATTTGGTATTACTTTTCACATTTCTTTTAATATTTTCAAAGATTATATGTCCAAAGCAATCCCACAATGTATTCTTATTCAAGCAGTTTGAAGTAAATAAAAACTTGACAAGCATATCTGTAAGCAAATAAATATCTTTATATTCTTTTAATAATTCATTTCTGATATGTCTTGTTATAAAAAACTCTTTTTTCTTCCTGTCTTGTTCTTCCTTAAATAGTCTACCTTTATATTTATTCAATTCTTTATATCTGCAAATTACACCTTCGTCTATTTCAATATCTGGATTAGTCATGAGGATTCTATAATCCAATGTTCCAACATTTGTAGCAGTCCATCTAAATTTCTTATCTTTTAATAGTCTATCGAACCTATTTACAGTACTTTCATTGATTTCTTCTACTTGGTCTATTGATTTATCTTTAGCGTACTTGAAGAAGTATGGAACCTTTAACTTCGTATACCTTTTAATCATTTCATCAATATGTTGTTGTCTAGTTGGTTTAAATAATGTCTTAGCATAGTCTATGGTGAAATTATTTTCCATGCACATCAATTTAATAGAAGTAAGTGTTTCGAAGTTAAACTTTTTAACTTCCTCTTTTTCATCTTCATCCATCCAATCCTCTTCCTTTTTAAAGCTATTCCACATTTTACTAATATCATTACTTATCACTCCGATATTTCCACCAGTGTATGCCTTAGTCATACCACTATATAAGCTTTCATTAGTAAGCACTTCAGCATTTGCTTTCTTCATATCATAATATAAAGGAACAACATCATATTTTGCTATATTTCTTTCTGCAATCTTAATAAGTAATTCGTCTGCAATCACCAACAATTTGTCTCCATCCACATCAAATTGAAGTATCTTAGAAATCATATCTCTATTGCTAG
>JBOFPL010000231.1:0-6732 GCA_051659885.1 Cellulosilyticaceae bacterium | reverse complement strand
TGAATATATAAGTCTACCTCTAGATCCTATCATTAATACGATTAATAACAGCATCATTATCTCTGCCATATCGAGGCACCACCTTTTATACTACTTCTTATTCACAGTATATGTACCTTTTCTCTAAAGAAAGTATTAAGATTCTTCTTATGTATATAAAAATCGTGTTAAGATTCTAGCCCTCTGCTAATCTATAGCCTACTCCTACTTCTGTTAGAATATACTTAGGTTCTGCTGGATTATCTTCTATCTTTCGTCTAATTGTAGCCATAAATACTCTTAATGACTGTGTTTCTCCACCTACACTCATTCCCCATACTTCTTTAATAATAAATTGGTGCGTAAGTACTTTCCCTGAATGCTGCCCTAATAACACTACTATCTTAAATTCTATAGGCGTTAGATGAATTTCTCTTCCTTGTACAGTAACTTTATGTTGATTAAGATCAATTTTTAATTCCCCAACCTGAATTTCTTGGATAGTATTCATTTGATCTGTCTTAGCAATTGTTATTCTCCTTACAATTACTCTTAATCTCGCTAATAATTCACTTACTCCAAAAGGTTTACTCAAATAGTCATCCGCTCCTAAGTCTAATGCTTCTACCTTTTCTCTTTCTTGGTCTCTTGCAGACACAATTATAACTGGAACTTCAGATAACTTTCTAATTTCTTTCAATACTTCTAATCCATCTATATCTGGTAACCCTAAGTCTAAAATAATGATATCTGGATTATAGGACATAAATAAAGCTATCCCTTCTTTCCCTGTCTGGGCCTCTTTACACTTATATCCTTGTGTAGTTAATGCTGTTCCCATGAAATTTCTAATTCCTTTTTCATCTTCTACTATAAGAACCATTATATTGTTATTCATATTGCTTCCCTTCTACTTCTTTTTCTATTTTGGGTAGCGTAAAACTAAATTGCGCCCCACCTTCTGTTTGATTGTGTACACTAATTCTCCCTTGATGCGCTTCTATAATTGATTTACAAATCGCTAATCCTAATCCCACTCCTCTTCTACCATCTACACTTCCCGCAATAATGGTATAAAATCTATTGAATAGATATGGAATGGCTTCTTCTGGTATTCCTGGTCCATTATCACTTACCTTACATATTATTTCTTGCTCTCTTTCACTTATTTCAATAGTTATTGTTGCTTCTTCATGTGTATATTTTATAGCATTATCTATTAAATTAATAAGTACTTGCTCTATAAGCTTTCCATCCATCGGTGCCATGATAATGGTTTCGGGTAGTGCTACTTTTAACTCATGTTTTCCCATTCTTTTTCTTGTATGCCTAACAGCTTCTCCAACTATTTCTTCCATAATTTCTTGTGTCTTATTAATAATTAGTTTTCCTTCTTCTATTTTTGTCATACTTAAAAGATTTTCTACTAATCGAATAAGCCATTCTGAGTCCTCATATATACCTTCTATTAATTCTCTTTTTTTTATTTCTTCAATTTCATTATTTTTATCTAAAATAAGACTACTGGCACCTGATATTCCCGTTAAAGGTGTTCTTAAATCATGTGAAATAGCTCTCAAAAGATTTCCCCTTAATCTTTCTCTCTCTATCTCTATCTTATCCTCTTCCTGTTCTTTAGATAATCTTTCTCTTTCTAAAACAAGTACAACTTGGGCAATAATAGTCTGAATAAAGCTCTGCGATTCTCTATCTATTTTTTCTTGTGGCTGCTCAATTCCTACTATCCCTAAAATTTCTTTTTTCCCTTTTATAGGCATATAGTATCTTTTACTAGCCGGAAATATATTGGTTCCTCTTCCTGCTTCTTTCCCATTCTGAATAATCCATTGTATGCACTCTAACTCATCTTCTTCATCTATTTCTTCCCGCTCTTTGGCTAAATAACCTCTCTGATAGAAATTATTAATATTTTTCTCTTTTATAATTTCATAATAAACAACATTTTTCTTTAATCCTGTACTCAATTTTTCTAGCGTATATGTAATAATATTTTCTTCTCCTGACAAATATAAAAAACTTCTACTTATGCCATAAAGCATCTGAGTATATTTTTCTCTTTGTGCATATAAACTAGCCTGCTCTTGTATTTTAGTCGTTAACATAGTTGTGGTTAAAGAAACAATGATAATAGTCACTACATAGCTATAATCGTAAACCGAAAAAGTATATTGAGGTTGTAAAAACAAAAAATTATAGCATAGCGTGGCGACAATTGAAGAGAGGATTCCTATAGTATACCCCCTTGTCTCTATAGATATAAATAGTACAGCTATGGTATATACCATCATCATATTTTCATCTGCAAACCCTATTTCTTGTAGTATAAGTGCTAGTAGGGTTGCTATTAATAAAATCCCTATGCTTTTTATCCAGTCTAGCTTCCTACACTTAAACTTAGCGCTTAAATACTTCTTCTCTAGACTTTCTCCTTGATAAAATGTTTTGGGTGTAGAAATAATATAAATATCTATGTACTGTGTTGTCATCAAAAGTTTGTCTACCACACTATTTTTTTTCCACCGCTCTGGCGTTTTCCTAATAGAGTATTCTTTTGCAATGAGTATCTTCGTTATATTATTTAATTTAGCATATCTTATAATTTCCTCTGCCTCATCTTCTCCATGCATCACGACAACTTCTCCACCCAGCAGTTCTATCCTATTCATATTTTTAGCAAGTTGTCTCTCTGCTTCTTTGGAAAGATACGCAGTCCTCGGTGTCTCTATATAAATTGCAATTGCCTTAGCACCTAACTTATTTGCCATACTAATGCCTGCATCTATAACTTGCTTGGAAACGAATTGCTCGTCAATACATATCAATATCTGCTCTTGCCTTATTTGATCTTGTTTATGTTCCATCTCTCTCACTCTTTTTCTGATTTTTTATTATCTATAAACTTATTTTACTCCTTAGTATAATTAAATAATACTATTAACTCTAAAAAAATAAGAGGTAGAAAGTATTTCAACCTTCCACCTCTTATTTTTCCTTATTTAGCTATACACTTAAGAGTTACACCTAAATCAAACTGTTCCATATCAATAATGATTTTCGCAATTAAATTATTTTCTAATCCTTCTTTATTGATATTCAAGCTAACAACTCTTTCATCTGTTGATTGGAATACTCCTACACACATAGCAGCATTAGCTTTTTCACTCGCTGATGTAGAAATATAATATCTATGAACATTTTCCTCTCCTTCTAATAAAAGCATCACCAATTGTCCTTTTTCAAAAGTTCCTCGGAACACATATCTATCTTCTTCTTCATCAAATGTTATCTTATATTTTTCTGGCACTCCACCTTCTACTTCTACAGCTCCTTCAATAGCTGTTTCAAACTCTTGAGTCACGCCTAAACCACCTAGTAATTTACCCTCACCAAATGTAAGTGTATCTCTTTCATCATATAATGGCATTTTTTCTGCTCTGTAGTAATTTGCAGCTAATTGCATTTCAAATACTACTTCATCATTTAATATCTCAACTGTAGTAGATGATAGTTTGATATTTGGATTATGAAGTGCAGCACGGCTACCAATTCCCTCTACCGTTACACCATTTTCTTCTGCTATTCCTCCTGAATGTACAAGGTAATGTCCATCTGCATAGTACTCTACGTTAGAAATATAAGGTGAGAAGAATTCTTTTCCACGCTCTTTTCCATATTGCCATACTTGTTCAATAGTCATATCTTCTGTATTAATATGATATCTTACTCCACGAGAGAAGTTATCTACTCCTGCAAGATATTTCTCTGGATTTTTGGAACGGAAATGTCCATTGTCAAATACCATTACATCTCCCTCTGCTGTAATTACACAAGCATGTGGTTCATAGTGCCAGTCAAATGCTTTATCTCCTACCGGTGTAAAGAAATACTTATCTACTAACTCTTGTGGCCATCCTTCTGGATCACCTAACATCCAATTAAGTTTTCCTGTTTCATAATCCACATTAATAAGAATATCTTGATGTCTTCCAGAAAATGTTAATGTATGTGTATTCTTATCATACCAAAGTGCATTATTATGGAACCAGTCATCCTCACTCCAACTTCCTGATTTTCCTTCCTCTTGAGGTAACCATTCTTTGTAATCCCAAACCTTTAGGATATCACCTGTTTGTCTATCTACAAGTACACACATATCCTCTACTGTACCTGTACTAAAATCTTGGGTCAGAATAAGAATGTTACCATCTTCCATTTCCCACTTATCATGGTGATATCCTCCTGGCAATCTATATTCTACATAGATTTTTCCTAATAAACTCATTTCTACAATTCCCACTGTATTATAGGGTTTCTCCAAAAATCTTTCAGAGCCAATTAAAATACGCCCATTGCTAATACGTTTCATATCAAATGTAAAGTTTTCAGTAGTATACCATCTGCAATCCCCTTTATAGTCATACGCTGATGCTGTTGATTTCATTGCAGATGTTACAAACATCATATTATCTTTCATATATTCACTAGTTGTCTCCATTTTAGTTGGTAACTTTACACCCTCAGCTAATTCTGGAGTTTCAATCTTTACAGTATGTACTTCCCCTGTTTCTAATTGAATTTCAACGGTATTATTCATGTCTCCATATAAACCCAATACTGGAATATAATGCTCTTTACATGATTCAAAACGATGTGATACATCTCCCTCAATTTCTTTGCCTTTTACAGTAACAGTTACCCCTACTGCCTCTTCTGTTCTGAACATAATTAATGCTGTAAGTGGCGCTACTATGTAAGGATTTAATTTAATTAATGGTTTCTCTACTGTGTACTCTCCCTGAGCAAACTCATTTAAAAAAGCTTGTTCTGCTTCATATTGCTTTTTGATAAGATGTTTTACTTCTTTTACTTGAACTTGGTTTGACATAATCTTTCCTCCTATTATCCTTCACTTTATTTAAATATGAAATGAGTAAGTGGTATACCTACTACAAATGTTACTATCAATATTAATAAACTCATTATCGTTGTATACTTATAAATTTCTTTTGTTTTTAACCACTCTTTATTACCATGTAGAATAGCTGCGGTGGCCGATCCAGCTGGTGTAATAATTGCTAAGCAAACCACAAATAACATTAATACTCCCACTACTAAAGGGCTTTCTCCAAGTGACGCTGTAAATATATGTATAATTGGAATAAACAACATCCCTACTACCATGTTATTACACAGATTAGTTAGTACAAAGCAAATAAGCATAATCAATATGGTAAATGTCATCATACTCTTACCTTCAAATATAGGTATCAGAATGTATTCTAAGAATTCAATGATCCCTGTTGATTCATCCGTCAAAGCTCCTATAAGTGTGGAGGAAGACGATACAATTAGAACAACTGACCAAGACATATACTTTGAAAAAATCTTAGTAAATTCTAACAAAGGTTTATCCTCTAATTTGATAAAGCAACATATCACTACAATTAATATAGGTACTGCATTTTGACTACTTGCAAGAAATGTTTTAAGTACTCCTGGCGAAAGTAATGATGGCACTAACATCCACATTACAAAAACCATTAACCCTGCTATAAGTATTTTTTGTCTACTATTCATCTTAGGTAAGGGGTCTTTATTAAACATATCTACATGGATTTCTTTTAATTTAGATACATCTGGTTTAATGATATACTTCATATACCCAATTATAAGTACAATACTCACTAGCGAAATCACGATTCCATTCATCATATAAGGTAAATATTCTATTGTTTCACCTGTTACTTTTTCAAAACTTTTAATTAAACCAGGTAAAATACTTTTAAATGGTGTTGACGCAAAAGATAATAATGCTACCATTACTACGGAAATTAGCATAACTGTAACGTATTTATCCTCTTTTTTAAATCCTATTAATTTAAAAAGACTATATAAAATAGGCAAAAAAAGAAGTATTGTAGCTGTCGTTAATGTTAATGTCGATAAAATAAAAACACCTATTAAAATCATAAATGTAAATACCCAAGGCCTCCCATTAATAACTTTTCTCGTCACAAACCACCTTGCTACATAATCACAGATTCCCTCTTCATTAATCGCACCCGTTAAAATAAAAACATACATAATTAAAACAGCCAAAGGATCCCCAAATGCTGTATTAATTACTGCATTCATCGGTGCAAATCCTGAAAATCCTAATAAAATAATACCTAATAGACTCGGTCAAATAGTATCTACTGTAGACCATAAGTAGATTACGCTAATTAATATCCCTATTATTCTCATTCCTATTGTTGTAATAGGTTCAATAGGTGGTACTAACCAAAAAACAAGTAAAATACAAAAAGCAATACCACAATTTAGATAATAATTGAAATTTGATTTATCTAATTTTCTTTGTTTTTTTACCCCTAACTCCATTATTATTTTCTCCTTAATGCACTGTATTTACTATAACTCACATCAATATATCATCTACATATTGATAAAAAAATAACATTTATTAATTTTTCACATTAATCTCTTTAATTTTGTACTTTTTTTATATTCTTTTCATGCTATAATTAATGTTATTATATTAATTATTTATTTCTGAGGAGAATTTTTTAATGCATACCAACAATTCTATCCACTTACAAAAACTGTGCCAAATCGGTACCCCTCTCACAATAAATAAAGGAGTTTGTATTTCTTCAAAATCTCATGAGGAAGATTCCCTGTATTATTTAGAAGATGGCCTTTGTGCACTTGTCCGCTATACTGATAGTGGTG
>JBOFPL010000230.1:0-10587 GCA_051659885.1 Cellulosilyticaceae bacterium | reverse complement strand
GCTACTGGACCCGCATTTTCTGATCCAGACCAATGTTCATCATATGCCATTACAATAAAATAATCTACTACTTCTGAAATTTTAGCACGTTCATAATGTCCCGACCAAGCTGATGGCATATACACATCTACAGATAGCGTTAACCCCTTTGCTTTAGCTTGAGGATAGAGTTCTCGCATAAATTGAACCCATTCTTCACTAAAATCTGGTTGTATATTTTCTATATCTATATTAATACCATCTAACTGATATTGTGTTGCATAACTCAGTAATTGATCGATGACTCTTTGTCTTCTGGTCGTACTCGTTAAAATAATCTTTGTAAGCTGGGGTTCTGTAAAGTTATGACTTAATAGTCCCCATACTTGCAATCCTCTATCATGTGCTCTCGTGACATATTCTTGTGTTCCTCTATCAATTAAATTCCCTTCACTATCTGCAAATTCAAACCATGTAGGTGAAATAACATTTGCACCTTTTATATTAGCATATTTGGTTCCATTCCAGTTTCCTGCAGTTTTTACAGTGAGTTGATCCCATACTAATTTCACTTTTTCTGTAAGAGGTTTTTTGCTTGGTAATGGACTATATTCCTTATCTTTTACTACTTCTGTCTCACCCGTTATCTTGATATCTTTTTCTTTCATAAATCCAATGATACCATTAGCGTCTCTTACTCTAGCATATCCATTTTCTATACTATAGACAACTACCTGATCATCCTTGTTTACTCGGTCAATGATTGGACTTTTATGATCTTCATGTGTTCTGAGCTCTGATTTTCTACTCTCTACAACTGCTAAACGTTTTGGTGATCCTAAATCTGATGCAATATATAACCTCTCATCTTTACCTTTGTGTATTTCAAAATTATATCTACCTTCTAGATAATTTTCAGAAATATAAGCTATTCCATTTTGCTCTAATAATGGTTCACTCATCTCTCTTTCCTGACCATTTATAAGTTCCTGATTAGAACCTCTTGCCATCCTTATTACCTCATTTAATGTGGTAATAGTTAAAATACCTTCTTCTTGATCATAAAAAATAGCATCATCTATATAATTTTTTGCAAATTCTTGTGAAAGATAAATTACATTTTCTATTTCAATAACAGGATCCATTATATCTATTCTTTTATCCTCAAATACTAAATTAGGCTTCCCTGGTTTAAATTCACTAAAGTATGTAATGGGGTCTATTTCTTTATTACTTGGCATCCAAACTACTGCTCCTGTTATAACTGCAGCTATCATAACTAATGCTAATACTATTACTAATATTTTCTTCAGCATTTTCTCCCTCCCTTTCTCTGTTAGTATATCATACTACTTATTTTACTAGTACTCTATATTACCTTACACTTCTTACTATTATTTTAAATTTTTGCAAACTAATTACAAAAAAATAAGGTATTAGATATAGTATACGCCATTTTTATTAATCCCTATACTTCTAATACCTTATTTTATTTATCGTTTTTATTAAGAGTTATAAGTAACTGCTGGAGCTTCTTGAAGTTGAACTTGTAAATCTATTTTCTCTGCTCCCCTAATCAATCTAATCACAACCACTTCTCCAACCTTTTTAGTCTGTAATTTTTCTTTAAGCTCATCAATTGAAGTGATTTTTGTCCCATCAAACTCTAGAATAATATCTTTAGGCTGAATTCCTGCAAGTTCCGCACTCCCACCAGGTGTGACTGTTGCTACATATACTCCTACTGGAATCTCATATGCATCACCTAATTTTTGAGTCATTGTTGTTCCTGATATACCTAAAGTAGGTCTTGCTACTTTACCTGTGGTTATAATTTCTTCAATAATAGGTTTTACATCATTGATTGGTATTGAAAATCCCATACCTTCTATCTGGCTATCTACTAATTTAATTGTATTGATTCCTACTACTTCTCCACTTGGTCCAATAAGTGCTCCTCCACTATTGCCTGGATTGATTGCTGCATCTGTTTGAATTAAATTTAATTCTTTATCTGGTAAACTTACTGTCCTATTTAAAGCACTGATTACACCTACTGTTAATGTATTATTATAAGCCTCATCAATTGGCGTTCCCATAGCCATTGCTAAGTCCCCCACTTGGAGTGTATCACTATCCCCTAATGGTGCTATCTTAATCTCTCCTTTTGCCTCTTCTGGAATATCCACTTGATTAACTGATATCACTGCAATATCAGTTAATGAATCCATTCCTACTAGTTCTGCTTTTACCTTTGTATTCCCTAGAAAAGTTACTACTAGATTAGAAGCTCCTTCTACTACATGGGCATTGGTTACTATATATACTTTTTGATCATCTTGATAAAAAATAACTCCTGATCCTAATCCTTGCTGAGAAAAATCTCCTGCTATTGTATTTACAACTTGATTATTAATAATTGATACAATAGATGGTCCTACATTATTAGCAATTTCACTAATGCTTCCATTAGCAACTACAGGCATGACTTTGGGCCCTGAATTTTGTGTTTCCTGATTTACTACTGAAGTATTCTCATTTGAAGCCAACTGCTTTTGATTCATCAAATCACTTACTACCGCAAAACTTGCTCCAATACTTCCTCCACCTACTAAACTTGCTACAAGCATTCCCACCACGAATTTTTTTAGTCCCTTTTTTTCTTTTTCAGGTTTTATTGTCTCTACATAGTATTGTACTTCTTTTTGATCCTCTTGATTAAACATTTTCTATTCCTCCTCATAGTTTCCTTCCTGAAACTCTATTTCATTGATTAAGATTAGTATAGAAAAACTTTTTGAAATAGTAATGATTGATTTTTTAAAAGATACCTACTTAATTATTAACATTTTACCTCATTATATTGTATTTATGACTAATTTTCTAACTAATATTTTCATTTTCTCTTTCTTATTTTTATATTTTTACTGTAACACTTGATATAACTAACTTTTGTCTGTCTGCTTATTCCTTGCTAACTTTTTATTTCGTTAATATGATGTTTAAATTTGTTTCTTATTTAAAATAAAAATCGTGAGTCTCCTCACGATTTTTATCTTTATATTTAATTAATTACTATATTTTGATCTCTATTTGGTCCTACTCCAACCATTGTAATTTTACACTCACAGAGTTCTTCAATTCTAGCAATATATTTCTTTACACTTTGTGGTAATGCTTCATATGAACGGATATGTGAAATTTCTCCCCATCCTTCCATCTCTTCATAAACTGGTTTGCATTTTTCAAGATCTTCTAGGCTTGCTGGGAAATGCTTAATCACTTCACCATCTAACTCATATCCTACACAAATCTTAACAACTTCTAGGTCTTTTAACACATCTATTTTGTTAAGTGCAATTTGTGTTAATCCACTTGTACGTACTGCAAATTGACCAATTACAGCATCAAACCATCCACATCTTCTTGGTCTTCCTGTTGTTGTTCCGAATTCATGACCCGCAACTCTAATGCTTTCCCCAATTTCATTATCTAATTCTGTAGGGAATGGACCTTTACCTACGCGTGTTACATATCCTTTCATAACTCCGATACACTCATCAATCATTGTTGGTCCTATTCCTGATCCAATACACGCTCCACCTGTTACTGGGTGTGAAGAAGTCACATATGGGTATGTTCCAATATCTAAATCTAAAAGTGTCCCTTGTGCACCTTCAAATAATACATTTTTCCCTGCTTTTAAAGCTTCATAAGCTATAACTGTAGTATCTGTTACATAAGCCTTAAGCCTTTCTGCATGAACCATGTAACTTTCAATAATTTCTTCTGCATCAAATTGTATGTCTTGTTCATATACATATTTTAACATTGCATTTTTTATTTTTACATTTTCCCTAACTTTTTCCGCAAATACTTCTGGATGGTATAGGTCACACATACGTAATCCACAACGATCTGCTTTATCTATATAACAAGGGCCAATCCCCTTCATAGTTGTTCCTATATCTTTGCCTTCTTTAGCTGCTGCCTCTTCTTTAGCTCTATCTAAAGCTTTGTGATATGGCATAACTAAGTGCGCTCTTTGACTAATTCTAAGTGTACTTACATCTATACCTTTGCTTACTAAATGATCTATTTCTTCTAGTATGCCTGCTGGATCAATAACTACACCATTTCCAACCACACATGTCTTTCCTGGATAAAGGATTCCTGATGGTATAAGGTGGAATTTGTAAACCTCATCATTTACTGTTACAGTATGTCCTGCATTGTTACCTCCTTGGCAACGAACAACTACATCTGCTTCTTGTGAGAGAATGTCTATAATTTTAGCTTTTCCTTCATCTCCCCATTGTGCTCCTATTATTACTTTACTTGGCATGACATACACGTCCTTTCATTTAAATCAACCTTTTTTAGGATATCAAATAACCCTTCTTAAATCAATACAATCAGTGAACATTATTCTTTATACCAAGTATAACGTTCACTTATAGGTCAATAAGTTTGATCTATAATATGCATCTGCATATCTTCTTCCAACCAAATAAATATCCCATAAGATATCCCATCCATCTCTTTCATATAATAGTATTGATAATCTTGACTAAGTTTCTGTTTATATCTATTAAACTCATTTCTTTCCTCAGCAGTAATGCTATACCACTCCTCAAGAAATTGAAAACATTTCTTTACTTGGTTTTTAGAGAAATTATCTTTTTCCTTCCATCTCATCAACTGATTAATTATCCTTTTATCTTCTTCTTTATACTGCAATACACTATAACTTACTCCCTCACCTGTAAACCCTTTGTAATTAATTATAGACTTTGTCTTATACGGCTCTGGTAAATCAATTGCCCACTCATCTTCTATTTTAGATACAAATACTTCTTGTGTGCTATTGATTCCATCATTCGACTTTATACTCCCGATAGTACATATAATCATTATAACGATTATCCACTTCATATCGATCTTCATCCCATCCTATATTACCCTTTATATTTTAAATATCTTAGCAATCTCATATTTCCTTGTAAAGGTGTCTACCGTAGTAATTCTTTTATATTTTCTACTTATTTTATTAAATAAATTGATATTCTTCTTCATATAATGAAGTAATCCTTCTTAGTCTAAGAAATTGAAATATTTATCCTCTTTACTTTTAATTGACGTTACTTTATACTAATTTATATCTATGCTATTTAGTATTATTGTGGCTTTGTGAAAGGATGTGAGTATATGAAAATAGAAAAAGTTAGTGATACACAAATCCGAGTCACTTTAGATCACGCAGACCTCAAAAATAGAAATATCAAAATTAGTGAATTAGCTTATGGGTCTAGTAAGGCTCAAGCTCTTTTTAAAGACATGATGAATCAAGCTTTCGAAGATTTCGGATTTGAAGCGGAAAACGTTCCGCTAATGATTGAAGCAGTTCCATTATCTACAGACAGTATCATGATTGTGGTAACCAAGGTTGAAGATCCTGCTCAAATAGAACAAAAGCTAGATGCTATAGGAGAACGTCCTACACATCGTAGTTTTAAAGAACCTCTTTCTGATCTATTAACAGATTTAGAACTTTTATCTGCTTCCAAATCAAAAAGTACTTCTGAGCCTGCTCCCGCATCTAAGACTTTAATGTATTGTTTTAATACTCTAGATGATGTCTGTTTCACTGCCCATCATATACAACACGTATATTTTGGTGATAATTCACTTTATAAATATAAGGATAAATATTTCTTAATCTTAAATGCTAATAAAAATACTTCTACTAAACAAGGTGTATTAGTTAGTATGTTAGATGAATTTGGTGAGCGTGGTACTTCCAGTGATTTGAACGAATTATTTCTTTTAGAACATGGTCAGGCTATCATTAAATCAACAGCTATTGATGTGCTTGCTAAATATTTATAAAAAAAGCCCCTACAAAATGTAGGAGCTTTTTTTATAAATATTATTCTGCTACTGTCACAAGATAATCGTTGATTTCTTTTACTAAAGTCTCAACGTCCATTCCATGTACTGCACATGCATCTTCTAATGATTCCATTTGAGATGATGGGCATCCAAGACAATGCATTCCTGAATTCATAAGAATTGGAATAATTCCTCTGTCTACTTGTAAAATTTGTCCGATAATCATATCTTTAGTGATTTGTTTTGCCATTGTTCTTTCTCCTTTGAACATTAAAATTTTATATATCTAGTAGTCTATTTCTTAAATGATTTTACTCATCTTTATTATAAATAGAATAATCTACTTTAGCAACTTTTATTCTCTTCTAATTTAGTTATTTTGTGCCGCCATCATAAGTTTTGGGATGATTTGTTTTTTACGTGAGTACACATTTGGTAAGAAAATACTATCATCTTCTCTTCCTAGTTTAAAGGCATGCTCTGCTAACCATTTTTCACTACCAATAGCAATTAATTCTGTTCCTCCTAATATTAAGTCAGTAACCATTAATACTGCCAAGTCTAATCCTTCTGTAGCTGTAAGCTTTTGCATTTCTTCTAAAATATCATCCTTCATATTATAGATTGTTTTAAAATCTCCCGTATTAATTTGAGATACTGAAGCATTGTACTTACCGAGTGTAAATTGCTTTCTATCTATATACAACAATTCTGTAGCACTTAACCCTTCTAGTGAAGTTCCTGCTGCTATTAAGTCCATCCCATACGCTTCTAAATCAACCTCTGCTATCTGTGCTAATCTCTTAGCCATCTTGATATCTTCTGGCGTACATGTTGGTGATTTGAAAAGTAGTGTATCAGAAAGAATTGCACTTAGCATAACGCCCGCTATTTGCCTTGGCGGCATCATATTATTTTCCTCATACATCTTCGCTACAATAGTAGAAGTACAGCCTACTGGCTCTGCCCTTAAAAATACAGGTACTCCTGTATTAATATTAGCTATCCTATGATGGTCTATTACTTCTAAAATTTCTGCTTGCTCAATACCTGGTGCACTTTGAGCCTGCTCATTATGATCTACCAAAATAACCCTTTTTTTCTGAATATCTAAGATATGTCTCTTAGATATAACCCCTTTTACTTGTCCTTCTTTGTCTACTATTGGAAAATGTCTATGTGTAGTATTAAGCATAATTTCTTTTACTTCATCAATGGTATCATCCGATTCAAAGTAAACTAAATCCTGTTTTCCTATTAAGTTTTTTACAGAAATACTTTGTGATACCATTTTAATGGTTTTAAAGAATGAGTACGCCGTTGCTATAACCGCACATTCTCTCTTTTCAGGTAACTCTATATTGATTCTATCCATATCTACATCCGTAATAATAACGCAACCTGCACCAGTTGCAATAGCTTCGTCAATCAATCTTTGATTATTTCCTGTAATAATAATATCCGTATTTTCCAATTGTTCATCATCTTTAATAGAAGATGTCGTATACACGTCTCCTTGTACATAAGGATGTGGGTATTCTCCACAAATTGTTCTTCCCTCTAAGACTGCCGGTATATTAACAAAAGGAGTCCTTTTATTTTTTAATACACTACCATCAGTTAATCCAATGTATGTTTTAGCAATGTCAGATATAGATATAACCCCTGCAAGTTTATGATCCGGATATAATACTGGAATCATCTGTCTCCCATGTTCTGTCATAATATCCCAAGCTTTCTTTACAGAATCTACAACATAAATAGGTGGAACCTTATAGTAATTCATATCCTGAACTTGTGGTTTTATATTATCTATAAATATAGGTGCTTTAACTCCAAAATAATTTAAAGCAAATGTTGTTTCCTTATTAACCTTCCCAAGTCTTGCTGCTACGACATTATCATATCCTAAACTTCTTTTTAAATGAGCATATGCTATAGCCGAGCATATAGAGTCAGTATCTGGATTTCTATGTCCAAATACATAAATACACTTGCTCATAGTTCACCTTCTTTCCCTTTTTCTGAAAGTATACCTAACTTTCTGGTTATTTGCAAGTTGACAGGAAAATACTTTCTTATAATAAATAATATACCAATTAGCATAATCCTTCATACTAATTGGTATATCCGACATAATTTTATTTATCTGAGAAATAATAAGATATAACTGCTCCTACCACCATCAATAAAATTGCAATAAAACCTCTAACTGTAAATTCAAATCCTGGATAAAGTGTAAAGATAGATCCTATTACTAATCCTAAAATAGCTAAATAAGTACCTTGTCTATAATCTCTGAGCAATATCTTTACTAATTTAGTTCCTCCGACTAATCCAATAAGTATCCCCATCGCAGTTGGAATAAGAACAGAAAAATTAGTAGGAATGGCACTTATAACAGTTGTGTATACACCTAATGTCAGCATAATAAATGAGCCACTTATACCCGGTATAATCATTGCAAATGAACTAATAGCCCCCGCAATCACTAACCAAAGTGTCCCTCCTAAATTTAAATTAGTCATCACTGCTTGATTAGTTGTATCATTACTTGCAAAAGCCATAATAACCATAATGGTAAATGTAACTATAAAAGGTAACCAGCCTATTGATTTCACCTTACCTTGTTCCGCTACATTTCTCCAAATCATCGGTATACTACCTATGATAATACCTATAAAAGCAAAACTCGTTTCGATACTATAATTATCATATAAGTAGGTAATTGCATTACTAAATAAAAGAATTCCTAATCCTATACCTATAACTAGGTTAATTAAAAAAGGAAAGTTTTGTTTTAACTTTTCTCTTTTAAAACTAATTGAGTCTAATAATTTATCATAAATTCCCAGACTTACAGCCATTGTCCCTGCACTTACACCTGGAATGACATTTGCTACTCCCAATATCATTCCTATTAATATATTTTTGATATAATTCATTTAATCTCTCCTAAGCTTTTATCTTGGTAACTACTCAATTTATTATACTGAGTTGCTTTTCCTATTACAATAGTTCTAGGGTGATTATAATCTAATTTTAATGTTTATTGAACCAAGATTTTTATTTATGTTAAGTATTAACTTAATATAGGTTTATACTATGTAAATAATATACTATATGAATAGTTTTTCATTATTAACTTGTAAATTTATTATAGTTTTACTCTTCAATATGACTATATTTTTTATTCAAATCTAAACACATTTTTATAAAGAAATCATTGACGTGTATACTGTATACATTATATAATATTAGTGTAAAAGTTAGTTATTAGTAATAATTATTAAATGTACTTATTGGTAGTGTATCCATAGGATACATATTTAGAATCTTAATTGATATTAAAGGAGATGACTCTGTCATGTTTAAACAATGGGATGGTTTTAACACTGGTGATTGGACTAAAGAAGTTAACGTTCGTGACTTCATCCAATTAAACTACACTCCATATGAAGGAGATGATTCTTTCTTAGCGGGTGCTACTGAAAGAACAACTAAACTTTGGGAACAAGCTTTAGAGCTTATGAAAAAAGAGCGTGAAAAAGGAATCTTAGATGCAGAAACAAAAATTCCTTCAACAATCACTTCTCATGGTCCTGGATACCTTGATCAAGATGCTGAGCAAATCGTTGGTTTCCAATCTGATGCTCCATTAAAAAGAAACATTATGCCAAATGGTGGTGCACGTACAGTTAAAAATGCACTTGAAGCATATGGTTATGAATTAGACCCACAAACATGGGAAACTTTCACTAAATACCGTAAAACACACAATGATGGTGTATTCTCAGCTTATACAACAGCTATGAGAAAAGCTAGACACTCTGGTGTTATCACTGGTCTTCCAGATGCTTACGGTCGTGGACGTATTATTGGTGACTACCGTCGTGTTGCTTTATACGGAATTGATAAATTAATCCAAGATAAAGAAGCTCAAAAATTAACTCTTGAAGTTCCAAGTATCACAGAAGATATCATCAGACTTCGTGAAGAAATCACAGAGCAAATTGGTGCATTAAAAGAACTTAAAGCTATGGCTGCTGCTTATGGATTTGATATCTCTCAGCCAGCTCAAACTGCTAAAGAAGCTATCCAATGGTTATACTTCGGATACCTTGGTGCTGTTAAAGAACAAGATGGTGCTGCTATGTCTCTTGGACGTGTATCATCATTCCTTGATATCTACATTGAAAGAGATCTTAAAGCTGGAATCATCACAGAAGATGATGCTCAAGAGTATATGGACCACTTCGTAATGAAATTACGTATGGTACGTTTCCTTCGTCCACCAGCATACAATGAATTATTCTCTGGAGATCCAACTTGGGTAACAGAATCAATTGGTGGTATGGGTATGGATGGACGTACACTTGTTACTAAGAGTAGTTTCCGTGTACTTCACACATTAATTAACTTAGGACCAGCTCCAGAACCTAACTTAACAGTTCTTTGGTCTGTAAACTTACCAACAAACTTCAAGAACTTCTGTTCAAAAATGTCTATCTTAACAAGCTCTATCCAATATGAAAATGATGATCTTATGAGACCATACTGGGGAGATGACTACGGAATCGCATGTTGTGTATCTGCAATGAGAATTGGTAAACAAATGCAATTCTTCGGAGCTCGTGCTAACCTTGCTAAAGCGTTATTATACGCTATCAATGGTGGTGTTGATGAGAAATATGGTGAGCAAATCGCTCCTAAATT
>JBOFPL010000229.1:0-2444 GCA_051659885.1 Cellulosilyticaceae bacterium | reverse complement strand
GCCTTTACATCCCATATTCACACCGTTTGCTTTTACAAATGCTTCTGCAACTTCTCTTTCTCTTGTTGTAAAGTCACCGTAAAGTAGTACTGTTAATATCAAGTCGTGCTTATATCTTAACCGATGATGGAGTTGCTTTTTTCTATAAGTTACAAAGGGAAGCGATGTGGAAATGCTACGATCCAATAACTTTTTTACATTGGCACTATACCCTCCATAATAATTTTCACTGATGATAATTACTTCTTCACTTCTCCCAATCATGCCTCCAATATGTTTTATGGAATCCTTTATATAACATTCACCTGGTGTTTTAAACCAACAATTAAAACACCCTTGGCAGTATGCAGTTGGCGTACTAGCCGAAATAACATGCAATCCTTGTGTATCTATTTTTAAGCAACTAGCATCATCTAAATCATGAATGAATAATTTCATAATGCTCCCCTTTCCTAACCTTTTTTAAATCTACCTTGCCAATACCTCTTCCTTCAGTATCTTTATAAACTTCTCAGGCTCTTCTAAAAACGGGCTATGTGCTGAGTTTTCAAACGGATAAAAATGCTTTTCTGGGGCATCTAAGGTCTCAAAATAGTCTTCAGAAAGTTCAAAAGAAACCTGCCTATCATAAACCCCATGGAAGATATACACAGGTACAAGTAGCTTTTGAATAGATTCATTTAGATTGATTGTATTGACTGATTGATTCATAGGCTCTTCAAGAGCTATTAAAGAACCCATCGCATAACCATACTTATCTTTTAATGTATATTCCTTAGCTTTTAAGATAGGCATAAGAAGGTCCATTTTGGACTTTGGTTTATGAAACACACCATAGCCATACTTATTAAGTAGATCTGAACGGACCATAAGATAATCCATTGTAATATCGTCAGGTATATTAAGTGTATGCTCTTTAAGCTTATTAATTGCTTTCTGATCCTGATTTTCTAGTGCTATTGAGAGCATGAGGTCATAGGCCATTTTCTCAGATTTAAATTGATTGGTTACTTGCCCAATCCCCATATATGCACTATATAACTCTGGGTATTTGGCTACTGCGTGCGTCCCTAAAAATGTTCCCCATGAGTGCCCCATTACATATATTTTTTCTTGCCCAAACTTTTTCCTTAGGTAATTAGTAACCTCAACTGTATCAGCAATCATCTGATCAAGTGTCATACTTCCTTTTTGAATTGAAGATGAGTAGGACATCCCCGTACCTCTTTGCTCCCACCAACAAACAGTAAAAAGTTCCTCTAGGCCAACCTTATACGCTTCACTGAGCACATACTCTGGATTTCCTGGTCCACCATGCAAGAATAATAAGACTGGATTATCCTTGCTCTTCCCTTTTATAATCATCCCTTGCTCTACTCCACCTATCTCAGTCCTTACAATCTCAGATATACTTCCATCTAATACTTCGCCTTGATCCCCTCTTAAAGGTTCAATCTTTCCTGGGCTCCATAACCATACTATAAAAAGTGCCATTAAGATTATCCCTATTAAAACCCCCACCAACACTCCTATCATTTTCATACACCTCTTTACGGACATTCTATTCTTCCCCCTTCATAGACAACATTTGAACTACTGACTCTGCAAGCAACCTCATCATCTGATCAATATTTACCTCCTCAATTCTATTCATTTTTTGTAATGCCACCTGATTAGCTATGCCATCTACTACAATTGCCGCATACTGAACAATTGTGTTTAATTTCTCTTTTGGTTGTATCCTCCCAAAACATAGTTCCCCTTCTAAATAAGCTACAATATACCTAATCATTTCACCCATCACAACTTTAAAATATAACTGAGCACCTATTTCCTTCCACAAATCTAAATCCATACTCAACTGATAGGAAAGTTCATAATACATCTTAGCTCCTATTTCCTCTATTACTTGTTGGATATAGTGTCCTATGATATTAAATACACACTTCACTTTCTCATCTAATAAAAGGTTAGAACCTAGAATCTCTGGAATTTGATCTTGCTCACCGAATGGCTGCTGTTTCGTATTAGCCGCTGCAATCAAAAGTTCGGGGACAGATTTGAAATATCTATAGATATTGCCTTGGCTAAAACCAGTTTCCCTAATAATATCCCTCATTGTCATCCTATAAAGCGTTTGTCCTTCGTATACTTTTAACGCACACTCAATAATAAATTGTCTTCTTTCTTCTAAATAGTCTTCTGATACTTTTGGCATGTTTATCTCCTTCATGCATAGTGACATAGTGTCATTTATATATTTTAGTATAACTTTATTCTCTTTATTAATCAATACAAAAATGACACTTTATCATTTTTATCTAAACAACTTTTCCCCATACTCCACCCCTAACTAAAAAATCAAGGCTTACAGGTTTTTTAACGCCTGTAAGCCTTGATTTTACGTTCATTATTTAACTAATTTCACAACCGTCTCCACGTGC
>JBOFPL010000228.1:0-2962 GCA_051659885.1 Cellulosilyticaceae bacterium | reverse complement strand
TGCACTGAGTATCGCTATTTTATCTCCAATTTCTGTGATATCATTATGGCTCATCACAAATGCATCCTGTAATTTTGAAGATAAAACATTATTACTACTCATAACACTCATCTCTTGGATCTCTTGAGTTGGTTTTTGTTCTATTTCATTATTAGTTTGGTCATATGGCTCAAATTTAAACAT
Source organism: Cellulosilyticaceae bacterium (assembly GCA_051659885.1). Taxonomy (GTDB): domain Bacteria; phylum Bacillota; class Clostridia; order Lachnospirales; family Cellulosilyticaceae; genus JAVVPO01. Next base: position 2,779 of record JBOFPL010000228.1, on the reverse strand, counting down.
ACGACTTTTCAGAGATCCTTCTTTTGTGCTACTAAAGAAAGTTCTTATCTCTTCCTTTGTCAAACTATATGTATCTTTACTTCCTATTATTTTTAATTCTTTTACTCTTCCAGCCATTGTTCTTGATATTATTTGTAAACCTTCTACTTGCCCAACATTGATTCCTTTTGCGTTCACACACTTTTGAATTTCCTCTAATGTAATCGTTCTCGTCCAAGGTGCCATCTCTGGTTTAGTCTCATAGGTATCAGGTACTGCCTTAAGATAAGGATACGGACTTCCCCATACATCTTCTGCATTTTCTGTATAACCACCACTTGTTGAGAAATATACCGCATCTATGATTTGATCATTATAAGTAATCACTTCTCCTAAGGTTTCGTCTACAGCTTGTGATGTTCTTGGATGTTCTCCTGTTACACCTTTATATACCTGACTGCTTACAGTATCTACTACATTATATCCTCTTTTTTCAAATTTATTATATTGAAAAATAGCTATCGTTCTAGCTGCTACAGCCTGTGCCTTCAGTGCCTCCATTGGCCAAGACGGCACCATTTCTCCTGGTACTACACCATATAGATATTCATCATCTAATGCTACTGTATTTACAGCAGTTAGGCCTTTGCTTTGTCCATTCACGACACTTATACTACCTCTATATTTCTTTGACCCTACTGTTGTTACTGGAAATTTATATTCAAAATCTATCCCTTGAAATGCTACAGGTGATTCATCATTTTCAGCTATTAGTAGGATTTCTCCTTGTTCATTATAAATAGCTATACGCTTATTATTGTATGGAGCTTCACTATATCCAATTCCTTGTGTATAGATACTATATACTCCTGGTTCTATGTATACAGGCACGCCACCTTCAAATGTTGCGGCATCTCTTGCTTGTTCTAATGTCCTATATGTCTCATCTATCTGATCATAAGTTTCATAAGTTCTCTTGATTGTTACATTAGAGCTTTCTAACTCCGCTTCTTGTATAAACGTTTCTCCTATTAGATACCCTATAGCTAGATGATCATGGCTACTTAACTTAATGCTCTCTGCATCTTTATAAACCGACTCTAATCCAACTTTTATTGTCCCTGGTATATTTACTCGGCCTAATACACTGATCTGTGTTAATACTAATATCATAGCTATTAGTATCGCCATATACTTTTTATAGCCTCTTCTCAAGCCATTTCCTCCTTTGTCTGTCCGTTTACTCTTCCTGTCTATTATATAAGTATATCTGCCAAAAATCTACAATTTATAGTAATCTATACAACTTTTCATCTCTCTTAGCCAACTATGTATTTCCTCATAAGCCACATTTTCCATCCCACATGCTCTAAAATATTCTTTTAATTGTTTTTTGGAAAGTTTGACTTCTGTGGTTATAAATTCTATACGTGACCCTAAAGTTTTGTAGTACCTATGCTTATTGCCATTATATCTGACAAGTTTTTTATAGGATCCATAAAATTCTTTCCATCTTTTAGTTGAAGGTACTTCTAGATAGCTCTCCCACTTCCACTTACATAAATCCCACCAAATAGGATGTGTATCTATCCAATACCCTTTTTCTTTAATTTTATGTTCATTGTTTCCTTGTCTCAAATTCTCTATATATTCTCTAAGTGGTAAGATATCTATCGTTTGTTCACGCTCATAAATAAATACTTCACTGATCTGATGGTATCTAGAAATTAAATACGGCATTTTAATTGCATGCCACTGTGGAATATCCAAAACTAATCGTATTCTTCTTCCTTTTTCTCCTCCTATTTTTGAAATAATCTGTAGCACTTGCTGATAAGGCATATACATAGGTACTTCTCCACATAAATCTATAAACATACCTTCCTCATTACTCTGTCCTATTAAAATTAATACAATGTCAGGTGTTTGGATTTTTTCTAGTCCTGTATTTAGGAAACTCTCAAACTCTTCCTGTATACAAGCTTGCCTCATTTGCAGTTCCATCGTTTCTACTTTCTCTGTGTCTGTTCTTAAATACTCATACACTCCCCCTGCTTTGACAGAATCAATTTCCTCTTTTAATTTATGAAACCTTTTATACATAGCTAAACAACTATTTCCAAATAAATATCCTCTAGCAAAAATATTATCTTCTTCTACTTCTCCCAATATCTGTAACTGTTCTTGTAAACTTGCTGCGATTTCACAGTTTCCCGTTCCATAGACTAACACACCATATTGGCCCATTTTCACCAACCTCTATTCTTAATCTATTTATATTTTATTTATATGCTTTGTCCCTCTCGGCTAATCCTTCAACGTTACTAATCTAGTTAATATTTATCATTATTCTTCTATATATATTGCCTAATTTAAAAAGTAGAACTTTAGACCTTATCAAAAAAAGATGAAACAAGTCACTTTGTGAACCTCATTTCATCTTTTCTATTATGCTATAAGACTAGCGCTTTACCACGCCAACTTCCTTTTTTCCACCTTGTATATACTACTATTGCTCTTAAACATTCATCTAGTGCCATAGCAATCCATACCCCTATTAGTCCCCATCCTAAACTAATGCCTAATACATAAGAAAGTAATGCAGCTACTCCCCACATTGAACCAATTCCCAAAACAACAGGAAACTTAATATCCCCAGCAGCCTGAAGCCCCCTAATGACTACTAAGTTTACAGATCTTCCAAATTCTAATGCAATATCTATAAGCATAATTTGCTTCCCTAAAGCAATAATTTCTGGGTTATCTGTAAAGATTCCAAATATAGGCCCACTACATAAAT
>JBOFPL010000227.1:0-5368 GCA_051659885.1 Cellulosilyticaceae bacterium | reverse complement strand
GAATACCTTTTTTTCTACATATATTTATTACAGAACTTTTTTCTATATCATTTCCGATTGTATAGCTTAAAACTTCATCTTTGAATACAATTATTTTAGTGTTACCTTGTTTGAGATCCACAAACCAATTGCCGCCACGATTTTCATCTGAGAGTAATACTTTAGATAGTCGATGGGGAAAATCTATTTCATTTGAAATAAAATAAATAACAGTCCAGTATTTAGGTGTGTCATTAGTTTTCCAAATTTCAACCTTATTTATTTTTAAATAATCTAATATGATTTCATCGGTTATACTCTCTTTAATTAAAATACCCTGAAATATGCCTGGATCAGTTTTTGAAGTCACCTCTCCACATGTTTTAACGGGTATAACACCATTTATTACTAGGTCATCTTTGAGTAAAACATCTGTAGAGATAGAAAATAGGTTACTCAATAAAATGAGCTTTTCTATCTCAGGCAAAGAGGTATTAGATTCCCATTTAGAGATAGCTTGCCTGCTCACACCGCATTGCTCAGCAAGTTCTTCTTGGGACATTCCTTTTTGGGTTCTTAATAGTTGAATTTTAGTAGATAATTTCATTTTTATCTCCTTTATACATATATTGCAATAAGCTTATCAAATAATATATTGATACGCCAGCATTTACGAGTTTCTTTTATGCAACTTTTAGTTGCTTAATACATTAACTTTTATTTAAATACTATAGAATCAAATATAACCACAATAGGCTGATAGGGGTAACGTGTGTAAAAGATTAGTCTGTCTGGATAGAAGTTTATAAGTGAAAAAGAAAAAGCATCAAAAATTCCGTCCGACGGAATTTTTGATGCTTTTTGAAGATGGTGATAGATAAAAGTATAGAAATACTTTATATTAAAGGCAATTATTTCAGAAAAGGGGGGTAACTACTTCATTGAATGAACTCACTTTATATCAAGCGACTACAGTAAAGAAAGTTTTCCTGTAATAGAATCTATTTGATCTGGATACATAGGTTCAATTGCTAGGCATGTATAAGTCGGGATACCATGGAATTCAGTAATCCCGGCATCTTTAATAAGAGAAGAAACAATCCCTGTCTCACTTAGCTTATTATAAATATCCAGTAATTCTACTTCACTATTGACATATACGCATATTTTAGCTACACCATTTTCAAACCATTGACTTAATGGGGTGTGAGGCTTTGTTGAAACATTGAGAGTAATATTACCATCCTTTAAAATAATATCATTTAATCTATCTTCTTTTAATAAGGCTTTAAGAATAACGTCAGTAGAAGCATGACTTGCTTGGGCTGCTATCTTGCCTTTTCTCATACCTAAATCCTTTCGCATTACAATAATCTGCTTTGATTTATACATACTATCTCCTCTTATAATTAGAATAAAAACTACTTATACGTATTATTATAACTATCTTCTAAAGAAACTACCTATGGTATAAGTTGAAAACTTTACGCATCTTTATTGGGACTTACACCATAAAAAGAATGCGGACCATTTTTTAAGTTCCCTTTATAATCTATCTTTTCAAAACCAAGGTTCGGATTTTTTGCACAATTAATTAAGTGCTTAGTCAATTCAGGAATATCATCTCTTACCATAGCCTCATCAATATCTACCCATACCACTTCACTATTTTCACTATTATCGGTGGTAGCTTCACCTGAAATATACTCTGCCAAAAAAGCAACATACCAGTCATGAAAATTAAATCTAATCCCTATTATTTGTTTAGGTTCAATTATAATATTGGCTTCTTCAAAGAATTCTCTCTTTAAAGCTTCTTGAGGTGTTTCATTATAATTAATATATCCTCCTGGTACAATGAGCATACCCTTACCATCTCCATATGTATGACGTGCTAATAATACCTTATTGTTTTTAATTACTACACCGGTAACAGATTGCCCCCAATTAGTATTAGTTTCATTTGTCATATATTCCCTCCATGAAATCTCTAGATGAACTTAATATTTATAAGTTTACAAGTTAAGTCTAAATATTTCAATAAATTTTTTATAGAGCAGGACCAGTTGATTCAATCTATGGGTATATATATGTATCTATAGATGAAAGAATATTATGAAAAGGGAGAAGGTTATTGCACGACAGGGTGCTTCTGATTTGCCACGGCAGGACGAAGCAGTAGCCCTGAAGCGTTAAGTCCGTTAGGGTTGGACGCTGATAAGATGAAGAGAAAAAATGATTGATAAAGGAATGAAAAACTCGGTGAAGTGCACACCAAGTTTTTCTCTATTGGGAGAAGTAATCCAAGACTAGAACCCTAGCCCATGATAGGAGGAGAGCATTCCCCTCATAGGACTAGAGCCTAGCCTTTTAAAATAGATTGGGTAGTTTCAAGCGTAGCTTTGTAAGTAGAAGAGGCAGAAAAGGATTGTGTATAGCGGGGAAGAGCATCCCACTATACACCTTTTTATAATATAAAGACCAAGACTAGACACCTACCCCGATAGCACCTGGAAAACATAGACGTTATTAGGGGATAGAGGCCTAATCTTAAAAGGTCTGGGTAGCATTAAGGATAACCTTATCTTTTCTTGAAAAACAACTATTATAATATTGCTGTAGTATCTTCAAGGTAATATTGGCTGATTGACGAGCTGCGTGTTCCTTAAACGTATCATAAGTATTTTTTGCTCCATCATCCGCTAGATCTGAAATAGCTCTAATAACTACAAAAGGCACTTGGTTTAGATAGGCTACATGAGCAATAGCTCCACCTTCCATCTCTACACAGTGAGGATTAAATTCATCTCTAATTTTTTGCTTATCATCCTGTGTAGATACGAATCTATCTCCAGTTGCGATACGACCTACGTAAAAGCTAATATCAGGTGGCAATACTTCTTCACAAGCTTTCTGAGATAAGGCCACGAGCTCTATAGAGCTTGTGAAATTTTCCTGGTGAGGATAATACTTTTTCATTTGAGCATTATTAACATCAAAATATGTAATATCACTAGAGATTACTATGTCTTTTACTTTAAGTGTATGATGTATGCCACCAGCAATGCCTGTATTGATGATATAATTTACATCAAAATTAGAAATAAGTAGTTGCGTACAGCAAGCAGCATTAACTTTTCCCACACTACAAGTAGTTAATACAATAGGTACATGATTAATACAACCTGTATAAAATAGAAAGCCACAAATCTTTAATTCTTCCTCAATTACCATATTGTTAAGTATATGTTCCATCTCAAGGGAGATAGCTGAAATAATGCCAAACCGTTTCATAAATAGTACCTCAGACTTTCTTTTAATATTTTTTCTCAATTTAAATTATACAAACTTGTAAAGGAGTTCGTATTTTAGAGAATATGAGTAACATTCTTTTTTGTTCTACTGAAAAGGGATGATAGCATGTAGCTTTACACTAAATCCTTAATATATAGAACAAAGTGCATGTTAGGAGTGACCTCTGAAATAATTCCTTGTTGTATATAACCTAATTTTTCGTAAAGATGACAATCTTTTTTTTCTTCAAATATAGTTATAAGGCTCCATTTTGTTGCGTGATTATATAACTTTTCAACGCCATTAAGAAAAAATTGTCCATATCCATTCCCTTGGCAATCACATTTTACACATAGGTCTGATACACTGTATTCACTTGGACCTCTCTTATTAATTTTAATATAGCCAATATAGTCATTTTCTTTTTTTAATAGATATGCATCAGCATTAGTTATATTCTCTATAATTCTTTCCAAGGATTTGTTTGCGGGATTCTGTTGCTCATCATGATACTTATTTAGCAAAGGTAGATATGCATCTTTTATTAAGCCTTGTACTATAGATGCATAAGAGGCATCTATTTTAATTATTTGCATTTTAAATCACCTCTCAAATTTAATTTCACTTTAAGTCGTTCTAATATTATATATAGATTCTTGAAATCTAAACAAACAATTTAAACGGTAGGATAAGTTGGTGGGTTCTATGAAGAGATATACATCACCTATAGATAAAAATGTATTATCAAAAGCAATAAAGATATCCAAAGATAGAGTTCCTTTGATTTACCACAGCAGGATGGAGCAGTAGCTCTAGAGGTCTATCTTTAATAGCCCTTGAAAACATAGATACTATTAGGGGATAACCAATTATAGGTAGCACCTAATACTACACTACCAATACCTATGGCTATTGGAATAAATATATAATATATCTGAATTAATTATTAGCAACCTATCTAGTATACTTAAGAAATTTCTAATTTCATTTTGTACTCTCTATTGTCTTTCTTATCATTTGATTCAGGAATAACCTCAAGATCATATACCTGATATCCGAATTTCTTATAAAAGTTAATAGCTCTGGAATTATCCTCATTAACGTTTAGCTCAACACTCTCAACACCACACTTTTTACAATCTTCTATAAACATAGACATGACGTTGGTAGCATAGCCTTTATTACAATATTCCTTTTTGATTACAATGATAATTAATGTTCTAATATTAGCCTGTTGCTCGTATGCAAACCAACCTACAGATTGGTTTGAGTTATTTGTTACTATATAATGTTTCCATTCTTCATGTGTTAAAAAGTGTTTAATTCGTTCTTCCCATTTTTCTACTTTTGTCTCGCTATCAAAAAATATGTCATAGTACTCCTTATTGTCTGCAAAAATTGAACATAAAAATTCAGCATCTGATACATCTAATTTTCTTAGGTACATTCTAATCCCCCTGTTCATAAATTTCTTAGAATATAAAATATTAATTAAATTACTTATTTACAAGTTTACAATTGAAGTCTAAATATTTCAACAAATATTTTATAGAGTAGGACCAGTTGATTCAGTCTACGGGTATATACATGTATCTATAGATGAAAGGATATTATGAAAAGGGAGAAGGTTATTACACGATAGGGTGCTTCTGATTTGCCACGGCAGGACGGAACCGTAGCCCGGGAGGGCTAAGCCCGTCAGGGGTGGCCGCTAATAAGATCAAGAAAAAATGATTGATAAAGGAATGAAAAGCTCGGAGAAGTGCACACCAAGCTTTTCTCTATTAGGAGAAGTAATCCAAGACTAGAACCCTAGCCCATGATAGGAGAAGAGCATTCCCATCATAGGACTAGAGCCTAGCCTAAAAAAATAGCTTGGGTAGTTTTAATAGCAGCTTTGTAAGTGAAAGAGAGAAAAGGATTGTGTATAGAGGGGAAGAGCATCCCACTATACACTTTTTTATAGTACAAAGACCAAGACTAGACACCTACCCCGATAGCACCTGGAGAATATAGACGCTATTGGGGGATAGATGCCTAGCCTTAAAAAAAGTCTGGGTAGTATCAAGGGTAATCTTGAGATTAAGAGCAAAAG
>JBOFPL010000226.1:0-6391 GCA_051659885.1 Cellulosilyticaceae bacterium | reverse complement strand
CCAATTGCCATAAGCTGAATCATTAACTTTGCAACTTCTTCTGGCATCCACTCTACGCCATTGCCTCGTTCTTCTGTTTTGATAATCCTCTCAGTAAATTTTAGACACACTCTACTCAGCATTTTATCATCACCTAATCTACTCGGCCTTAAATCTAGTGCTCCAATCCCACCGATCATCTCTTCTAATAGATTACTTTCTTTCCCAAAGATATAGATATTCCCAAAGTCTACTTCTTCAAAAATCATACGCATATATTGATTAATCATATGACCTATGTATTTAGACTGTCTTTCTCTATCAATTTCTTTAAAATCTATTTCTTCAAAGCTTATTTCATTAAAATGCCATTCACTATCTTGCTCGCCTGCTCTTTCTTCTCTTTTTCTATCACTTCTATATTTGATCCATAGTAATATAAGCATATGATAGACATACACACTTGCACTTAAACTCTCTCTTCCCCTATCACAAATTCCCCATAGCCTATCTATAATCTCATGCTCTATTATTTGTTGTCTATTCACTGACATTTCGCTTCCCTCCTAAGTACCTCTGCAACAACTTTTTCATAGTAAGTTTGCTTATACGCTATCATTTGCAAAAGTAGCCGCTGTTCTTCTAAAAAAACAGCATATAACTGTATCAGTTCTTCTTGTCTCTTTTGGCTCAAAACCTGTATATCCAGACTTTCTAGCACCTTTTTATTAGTTGTTAGATTAGAGGTCCCTGACTGCCTACTCTTTAGCTCTTGCTTCACGCGCTCTTGATTGAGATACCATGCTAAGTACTCTGGCAAAACCTCCTGTGTTTCTACATCAATAATTGCAAAATGTGAGGGAATCACTAGCCCTTCATGTGTCTCATCTATTAAAACCACTGTATACGGATAACTGAGTCGCATCACAATATCTCCTTGCTTTGAGATATACTGATCCTCTATGACTTCCTTTGCTTCAAAAGTCTCATACTCCGCATTGCCAAATGTTCCATTACTCTCTATATTTTTGATATTTAGGACATGTTTGGTCTGTTTTACTGTTTTTTCATCCATTGATTTTTTTCTAGACAGCACCAATCCCGCTCTCACTTTACCTATTTTTCCTAATAACATTTTTATATTTCTCCTTTCATACACAATCTGTTATATGATTCATGTAACATTTGATAGCATTCGTTTATTAAAATTCCATCAACACTTTGTATCTACTTATTCACAATACGTGAACAAGTCACATAGTGTGACATATTGCTTTGTCATATATTACATATAACTTTATTTTTCTATTGACTTATAACTAAATTTTGATTAAAATAATTTTATCAGAATTTATAACAAATTTCACTTACTCTATCTGTCATTATATCTCTTTTGTTATCATTATATCATAAGTTTTTTAGAAACATTGTCGATTATTCAAACAAAACACCAAATTACATATTAGGAGGCTTTCTTATGAAACAAATCACTTTCGATGCTTACACAGGCTCTTGTGCAGTCATCTCACCTTATTATGATGCACAAAGGCAAAATTGCACTTATACCATTCTAGATACTGGAGAAGCATTCACCATACCTCTCGCCTTTCAGCGATTTATGGAATCACTCCATACTGATCCACGCATTTCTTATGCTTCCAACCTCAACTACTCTCGCACTTACCTACGTGGCAAAAGAAACCTCCCCCTCATCTTAGACGATCAACATGTTTACTTTACTCACAAAGCAAGAGAAAATGCAGACAAACAACATCCCTGCTACGGTTATATCTCACTTTTTGCTGTCAAAGACCTTATCGGCACAGATATTCAATTAATTAATGGACTCACTATTTCCACTTACTCCACACGTAAAATGCTCATCGACTCCATCTATAAAGCCTACACGATTTACTTACAATTCACACACACTTATCAAATCGCTTCACAACTCCCCCTACACACTCACCAACTCATCCAACGTTTAATCTAAGCCCTTTTTTATTGCAACAAAATAAAGAAGCTAATCAATTTTGTATCTATTACTTATACAAAATTGATTAGCTTCTTTTAAACTCTAGTGGTTCTTCGATTGCTACGCATATCCTCTTCATCTTCGGCAATAATAAGCCTAGCTAATATTTCTTAAAGAAAGAAGGTCCACCTTATGAATAAAGTATTTTGTGCCCTATCACTCTTTTCACTCTCCCTGTACATGGCAGCTCCTCTAGTAGCCGAGCCTCCTTCAGTTACAAAAGCTACAGAAACTCACGAAGACTCCTGTGAGTACTTCAATCAATACAAAAAAATTTACTGCACCATGAAAAATAAAATGCTAGAAGCACCTATTACAAAAAATGCTACAGAAGACTTCCTCTTCGAGATGATTCCTCATCATGAAGCTGCTGTAGCTATGGCCAAAAACATTCTTAAATACACAGATCATGCCGAAATAGCATCTCTCGCTCAGTCTATCATCAAAGAACAAGCTGGTGGTATACTCAAAATGAAAGCACTCCTCTTTGATCTCACCAATAGTCATACCACACCCAAAGACGATGACTATGAATACATCAAATCCTATGAACAAATTATTCACACCATGTTTACCAAGATGGCTACTCCCCCTATCTCCTGTGATGTCAATATCATGTTCCTAGACGAAATGATCCCACACCACGAAGGTGCCATTGCCATGGCAGAAAACATCCTCAAATACACCACTAATCCCGAACTCAAAAAAATAGCAACCCAAATCCTAGACACCCAAAAAAAACAGCTCCCCCAAATGCAAACACTCCTCAGCACACTTATCGAAAGTGACTCTTAAAAATCTATACAATAAAAAATGCTATACCTTCAATTATAAAAGGATATAGCATTTTTTATTATTCTTCTCTATCTAGTATTTTATCTAACCAACTCACTGCTATTTGATATACCGTATTAATTTCTTTCAAACTTACCCTATAATTAATATTATACCTAGACTCTGTTGCCCACTTGGTAATCTTATAGGCTCTATCCTCTATTTCTTCCGGCACACTCCCACTGTCTAAAAAAGAAATAAGTAAGTCTATATCATGTGTACGATATTTCTTATTCCCAGCGAGATCCTCTCCATTTAATTCTATTAACCCTTTTAAAATTTTTTCTACACCTTGTTGAACATGATAAGCCGCTTTACATAAGGCTAATTCATCATTCATTGTAGTCATAATCATATGTGCTACTGCTAAATCAGATTGGGCCAATAATAAAAAACTACTCATAGATCCTGTATCCTCCCTCCCATACACCTTTGAAAAATTTATTTGTTTCTAACTGAGACATAAAAACATCCCTATTATAACCCAATAAATCTACCTCACCATATTGGTACAGATGTATTTTGGTATCAAATTCTTCAAATTCACCTAAAACTAATAGATCAATATCACTATAACTATTACATGCAAATGTAATGCAACTTCCAAATACAATGATTTCTGTTATTTTATGTTCAATGTCCTCTGCTAAAAGTGCCTGTACTAGTTCATACACTTTTCTTTGTTTAACTGGGTGAATCTTGCTATACTTTTCATCCGCTACTATACACTTAAAATGATAGTCCTGTACCTGTTGATAATATTCTATCGGATACATTTCATTATCCCTCACTTCCCAGTACTGCTTTAATCTAATTATATACAACTATCTCACTTTTTCGCAAGACTCTTTATCTATGCTCTATCTACCTACAAATCCGAAAGCTCTAGCTCAATCATCTGCCTTGCATCTATTTTTCCTTCTTTACCCTCATGCGCATTTGCCTCCAGCACTCTAACAGGTAACAAAATCACAAAGGTTGTCCCCTCTCCCTTTGTGCTGCTTAGCGTCACTTCTCCCTCGTGTAACTCAATTAATTTTTTGACAATGTATAACCCAATCCCACTACCTTCACCTGGTCTAGTGAGTTCATTATCGACTTGATAAAACTTAGAGAATACCTTATCTACCTTATCCTTATCGATGCCTATGCCCGAATCTTCGATAGATATCTTTACTTGATCTGACGCTCTCTCTATGGATACACTAATGTTCCCCCCTTTAGGCGTAAACTTAATGGCATTTGATAAAAGATTCAGTATGACTCTTTCTATTTTCTCTCGGTCAATAGCTACCTCTATCTCTTCTTCCTCTGTATCAAATACAAATGTCAATTCTCTTTGCTTCATATAGTCTAACGCACCCAAGCAAACATCTTCTACCACCGCTACAATATTAGTATTTTTTAGTTGAATCTGATAACAATCAGTCTCTTCTAATTTGACTGTATCTATCAGATTAGCAACTAATCGCTCGAGTCTATTGGCATTTTGCATAATGACATTTAATCGATAATCTAGATAGGATCGCTTCACTTCTCCATCTATCAGATCAATCAGCTGCACACTGCTCTTAATCACATTAATCGGTGTTTTAAGATCATGGCTTATCCCTGTAATAAAATCAACTCTTACTTGCGCCCTCACCTTAGCTGCTTCATAAAGTTTTCTATTTTTACGCGCTACCTTTCCCTGTTTATAGACATAATAACACAGGTATCCCCCACCACTTAATAACCCTATAGCTATACTTCCCATCATCCATTTAATACTTCTAGGCAATAGTAAACTCCATCTCGGTTTATTAATAATGATACTTCGCCTCGGAATCCTTTCTACAGAGACATCATTTTTATAAATCTCTTTATAGTTTAGTACATAATTATTCTGCATACTCTTTATTGTTGGCCACTCTTTTTCTATTAAAATTTTATAGGCCATCTCAGCAAGTTCCGCTCCACCATACTCCGTATTCCCTATTACGCCACCAACGACTCCCTCTTTGAGATAGGCTTCCTCATAGGTATAGATAGGCGCCCCTGTTACAGCCTTAATTTGCGAGATTACTTCCGCCTCTGAGATTATCTCTTCCGTTTCCCTACTCCTATAAGTACCGCCTATTAATAGGGCATAATTTGAGTTATCACTCTTTGATAGCTCCTCTACAATATCCTCTATATAATTCCCCTCTACACACTCTATCTCTATCTCATCTGAATAAATCCGCTTAATAGACTTATTCTTAAGCTGATGTTCACGCCTTCTCTCTAAATCATTCTCGGAAAGTATTATTTTTATCTCATCTATTCCTGGATGTAAATCCCTGATTAAATTAATAATTTTTGTAGTATCTATATAGTACATAAGCCCTGTCATATAGATCCCCTCTTCCTCCGTTAGTCCTACCGTAGGAAACGCCCCTACAAACAAGGTTGGCACCCCATAAAATATACTTCCCTTATCTACAATTTCTTTTCTTATATTCTCAATCCCATTCGTTCCAATAGCTAAAATCAAATCTATCTCACACGCTTTATACTTCATACTCAGCATCTGTGTAAAACTATTATAATAATCCTCACCATTATATTTCATACTATTCAAATACTCCACATTCAAATGAGCAGACCTCCCACTCATCTCTTCAAATTGCTTAGCAAAGTTCCTCAGCAGATTTTCAGTCGTAGCATTCTGAAAATCATACGAATTAATGACCAATACTTCCGTCGCCTCTATCTTCTGTGCCTCTACTCTCCCCGGCAATAACAATAATAGAACTAAACTCATCATCATATACCTATATAATTTCTCTCTATTCAACGCCATCCCCCCCTTACTTTTTTCCATAATACTTTATATTTTAAACTATAGTTTAATTCTTTACTACATTTTGCGACATTTTTTGTAATGAAAATGCAAAAAAAATAATGAGCTACTGCTCATTATTTTTTAATCTCTATTCTTTTCACCAAAACTCTTTATATTTTTCCTTAAAATCTTCTAGACTATCCATATACTTTTTCAAAGGTTCTTGATTCTCTAAATCACATACATTAAGACTTGCTCTATATAAGTCTTCACAAGCCTCTTTACCCCTGCTTTTCAAGCACTCCCGTTAGTTTCTGAATACTACCCGTAAGCTCCTCCATCTTCCCCTCCAGCCTCACAAGCACATACATCGCCACAATAATTGGAAAACCCACATTCCCCACCTGCTGCAAAATCTCCTCCACACTACTCCCCCCACTTCATACTCAACTATTTTTATATTTACGCTTTCCTTTTCCTACTAACTTTCACCATTTCTTCCTTAGTACTAGCTCTCCCCTAAATTCACTTCCTTATAAATTAACCCAAGGTAGCTCTCTTCCATTATACTTAACTAGCTCCTTTCTACCTCCCCCTCTTGGGGGTACTCTCTCTTCTTCTTTTTCCTTTAGGCTAAGTGATAGTAAGAATAGCTAGGGGGTGGAAGGAGGGGTGGTCAATGTGCTTGCTTCGCAGTTATTTGTAAGAAAATCTTAGTGAGAAGTTTTTATGGCCCT
>JBOFPL010000225.1:0-14903 GCA_051659885.1 Cellulosilyticaceae bacterium | reverse complement strand
TGTATCTACTTCACCTTTTACAACTCCCCAGTTATAACTGTTTTCTAAAGTAGTATCCTTACAATAGCCAACAATCCCCCCTGTATTAGAGGATTTCAAATTGGTTACTGGACCTATATTAAAGCAATTCCTTACCTTTGTTAAAGAAGCTGGAGACTCAGGGAAAATACTATTAACCATATAGCCTATCACGCCACCTGCACAGCCACCCGCAGTATCTATCAGGTCTGGATAATCAGGTGGCACGCCTGTATCATCAAAGTTACAAATAACAGCACCTGCATTGCCGCAATTGGTAATGTGTATCTCAGCTTGTTTTTTACCATCAAAACTTTCGGAGTACGCACCGCCTACTACGCCTCCAACATAAGACCAAGAAGACCATACTCTTGAACTAGCCTGATTGTAACAGTCTTTAACAGAGCTACCACAGTAAGCGTATCCTACGATACCTCCTACAGCCTTATAGCCGCCTACATCCCCAGCATTCAAACATTTCTCCACGATACCATTTTCCATATAGCCCATAATACCACCAGTTCCTTCTGTGGTACCAGATACATAGCCAGTGTTGGTACAATTTTTAATAAAGGCCTTACAAACGTCACTAAAGTTTGCCAAGTTTCCTATAATACCTCCTGTACACTCCCCAGTCTCATGTAAATTACTCCCACAAGATACTCTGCCGGTGTTGATACAATTCACTGCAATATCTATACTACGAGAAACATTATTAGCCGTTACCAATGCATAGCCGATAATACCCCCTACTTGTATCACTTGAAAAGTGCCTACATATCCATGGTTTACACAGTTTCTAACCTCAGTATTCACTGTTGCTCCTACAATGCCCGCACTACACTGGTGACCTGATAAAGTACCCCTAAACAATCCTAATGTATCTCCATTGGTACAGTTTGTAATTAATCCATTCTCACAATGCCCAATAATCCCACCAGTATAAAGATCACCAATGACCGTACTCATATTTATACAATTTTTTACTGTACACCCTGTTCCCGAACCGACAATACTACCCACATTTTCTAATCCATTAATATAGCTATCTACTAATAGGATGCCACTTATTTCAGCCTCATTCCCAATATGCCCAAATAGACCTTCATGATAACCAGTGTTTTGGCCACTTATAAATAGCCCTTTTATTTTTTTGTTATTTCCTCTAAATTCACCTTTGAATGGATGTTCCAAAGTCCCAATGGCTTTCCAGTCTTCTAATAAATATTGATTATTCCCACAGTAGACTATTCCATTTTCATATCTCCCTATTTCCATCAAACGAGGTTCATTATTTAATAGCCTATTACTATAATATATTTTTCCTTCAAAACTTCCGCCCCAATAGCTAGACCCTGGTATAGCTGTTCCCAAACCAAAAAGTGCCTGCCCTGTCAAACTCCAAGCTACTACTAGTCCAGTAGGGACATAAAAAGCAAATTTGTAAGAACTAAGCTCGATATCCTGAGTTAATAAAAAAGTAGCGCCTAAACAATCCTGGCCATCATTCACCAATTTTGAAAGAAATTTAAGTTGATCTGCGGAGCTAATCGTATAAGTTACGCCTGAACTAATGATTAAATCTCTTGAAAGCGGAATGCTTTTCATTTAATCTCCTCCTATTTTGATAAAAGATAAATCTACTGTATCTTATTCGCCTGATATAAATAACGTGCGTACAAGTCACCACATTTTCTAGCACGCTCAATTATCAGAGGAAAAATTGTGTAGTACTAGGTGCGGGTAGGGTAAACCTTGTTTTAGAGGTTTGCAATCTGAGACCAAGAGATTAAAGCAAGCAGGAGCAAGTATAAGGAGATTCTTGTTCAATTGAGTTAGTTTGAAGGATTTGGTCTATTTAACGAATTATTATTTTGACACAAGATAGCCACGTCCTGATTATCATATTGTTCCTTTAGAAGATTATGAAGAGTGTAAATGCATTGTGTATAGGATAAGAAATTTAACAGAAGCTAAAATAGAAAAAGCTATCTATCACGAGAGATTGAGGCCTAGTGATAGATAGCTTTTGGTGTATTAAAGGATATTAAATAACCCGATTAGTTAAGATGTCCAATAAGTTGCTCTAGAGAAATAGGATCTAGAGATTCTTTTTGTTTTTGAACGAGTATTTCACGCATTTCTTGTTTTTTGGCATCAAATTCAGAAAGGCAAGCAAGGTTTTTCATTTCATATGGATCTTGTGCTAAGTCATAGAGTTCATCAAGGTCATTTTCAGTACATACGTATTTAAAGTTACCTTTTACAACCATGCGACCAATAATAGTGGTACCATAACCATGTCCATATGTTTCACACATTAAGCTATCACGCCAAGGCGCATCTGAAGGGGTAGCTAACTTAAGAAGGCTATCCCCATCTACACGCTCACTAAAACTAAGATCTGCACTATCAAGCATTGTAACAGGGATATCACAAGTAAAGACTAAATCGTTATTGATTTGATTTGGTGCAATACGATCTTTCCAGCACATAGCCATAGGAATACGTTGAACTTCCTGTGCCATATGAGAATCTTTATCGAAGTGTCCACCTTGGCAGGCAATAGCATCGCCGTGGTCTGTAGACCAGATAATGATAGTATTTTCATCTAATCCGAGTTCTTTTAATTTGTTGATGATTCTGCCACCGGCTTCATCTACCATTGTTCCATGAGCGTAGCATCTACTAAGCATAAGCTGCCATTCAGGCCATCTGACAGGATTTGGATAAGTGATAAATTCACCATCGCCTAATGGACGATTACTTTCCATTTTTAAGGTATTAGGTTTATCAGTTAGTGGAGAATCAAAGCTTGGGTAAGGAAGAATAGCTTCAGGATCATACATGTCGATAAACTCTTGAGTTGGGAAAAATGGTTGATGAGGGCCCCAGAAGTCTACACGGAGGTGGAATGGTTCATCGCTAGTACGGTTGGCTAGTTCTTCTAATTTTTCACAAGCAAGGTTAGCAAGGAAGAAAGCTTCGTGAGTTTCTTTAGATGTTGTAGTAATACCAATAGCATGTTCCCCGCACCATCTGTCTTCACATTGGTACAGTGCACCTTCTTTTAATTTAGGGAAATAGTTTTGACGGTCAAAGTCGTCATGTGTGAAAACTTTTTCTATATAATGAGTGGCTCTTGGTAAGTTGTGTCTTTCTAAATAGTCAGCATACTCTTGTGTTGTGTAAGGGTTACCATAGCTTGTTTGAGATAAACCTTCGCAGTTGTGGTCATAAGCACAACCAGGACCAGCATGCCATTTGCCATAGTAGTAATTTTTGTAGCCATTTTCTGCAAGTGTATTCAGATAAACTTCGTGAGTATACGCTGGATCATTTTCGTTATGTACTTGTCCGTGGGTATGAGGGTAAAGACCAGTCAGTAAACTTCTTCTTGTAGGGCCACACATAGGTGTTGCACAGTAGGCATTTTCAAAGTTAATACCTGCTTTAGCAAATTTATCAAAGTGTGGACGTAGTGGTTTAACACTGCGGTTCAGATGATGACCATAAAAAGCTTGGTGATCATTTAAAATAAAAACAATATTAGGTTGTTTGCTCATATTTGCCTCCATATATATAAGGTAATGTATTAAGATTAGGTCATTAAGTAACTTTATACCTAAAGAAGGTGAAAGTAATGACATAATTGAAACGATTAAGATAAAAAAATAGGTAAAAAAGTTCTGTCTTGATATTAATTATAACTATTTCAAGGTTATTTTCAATATACTAATAAAAAAATGTCGATTAAAGTAAAAAAAGAGAAAATTTTTTTTGTAATTATTGACAAAATGTTCGATAGTAGTATAACATAATGAATAAAGTACTTAAACGTTACAAATGCTATTTGTAGGAAGGATTCAAGGAGGAAGAATAATGAGAAAAATAAGTAAACTCATAGGACTTGGTCTGGCATTAACGATGCTAGGTGGAGTTTTAGCAGGATGTTCAAGCGGAAGTGCACAAGGAGCAGAAACAGAAGCTCAAGCAAAAACAGAAGATGCAGTTAAAGTAGGTATGATTGCTTTAGGGTTTGGAACACAAAGCTTCAATGATGACGTATTAGCAGGTATTACTTTAGCTGAAGAAAAATATGGTATCGAAGCTATGCCTCTAGAGGTAGCAGAGGTTTCAGACGTTGCAAATAGTTTACGCACACTTATATCACAAGGTTGTGAACTACTTATTGTATCAACATCAGAATACAAAGATGGAATGCTTGAAGTAGCAGAAGAATTCCCAGAGACAAAATTTATATACCTTTCAGAGGTTGTCGAAGGTTATGATAACATTATGTCTACACAGTATAAAGAAAATGAAGGAGCTTTCTTAGCAGGAGTATTAGCAGGGCTTCTTACAGAGTCAAATAAAGTAGGAACAATCTTAGCGATTGAGGAACCTCTTCAAATTAGATATAAAGCAGGATATACTGCAGGGGTAAAAACAGTTAACCCAGAGGCAGAAGTACAAGTAGCTTTTACAAATAGCTATCAAGATGTAGGTAAAGGAAATGAAGTAGCAAAAGTAATGTATAGTAAAGGTGTAGATTTTATCGGAACTTATGCAGCAGCATGTAACTTAGGTGTATTCCAAGCAGCAGCAGAAGCTGGTGATGGAAGATATGTATTTGGCGCAGCAAATGGTCAATTTGATAAAATGCCAGATAAAATTTTAGCATCTGTTGTTAAACCAATTGATCAAGCAATGAGCGATATCATTGGCGAGATGTTAGAAGGTAAATTTGATACATCACAACCAAGATCATTAGGGATCAAAGAAAATGGTGTAACACTTAAATTTACTGATAATGAAGCACTTTTAAATATTATTTCAGAAGAAGAAATGGCTATTTTTAATGAGATAAGAGACATGGTTATTAATAAAGAAATTATTGTTCCAGAAACAGATGAAGAAGTGAAAAACTTTACTTATACATATTCTAAATAGTAGCTATGAGATAATAAATCAAGAAAAAAATAAGGCCTTATAATCTAACTGATAGACTCTCAATAGAGTTATCAGTAATTATAAGGCTTTTGTTTTAAATATAACTGAAACGATTCAAATGGAGGTGGACGATGGTGGCATATATGATACAACTTCAAGAAATTACGAAACGTTTTCCTGGAATTGTGGCAAATGATCATATATCTATTAATGTTGAAAAAGGTGAAATCCATGCTTTAGCAGGAGAAAATGGTGCAGGAAAATCAACACTAATGAATATTTTATATGGACTTTTACAACCTGATGAAGGTGCTATTTTAATTAATGGAGAACCCGTTAAGTTTACAAGTTCAAAGGATGCAATTGCGCAAAAGATAGGAATGGTACACCAACACTTTATGCTTATTCCTAAGCTAACGGTGGCAGAGAATATTATTGTAGGACAAGAGATTGGTACGAAGTTCAAAGTGGATCGTAAAGCCGCTGAAGAGCGCATTAAAGCGATATCTGAACAATATGGGCTCAATATTAATCCAGCAGAAAAGGTAGCTAATCTATCTGTAACAGAACAACAAAGAGTAGAGATTCTCAAAGTATTATACCGTGAGGCAGAAATTCTGATATTTGATGAACCAACAGCCGTATTAACACCACAAGAAATTGATGAGTTCTGTGAGATTATGTTAAAACTTAAGGCGAAAGGCAAGACTATTATTTTTATCAGCCATAAGTTAGCAGAGGTTATGAAAATATCTGATCATATTACAGTGATTCGTATGGGAAAAGTGGTAGGGACAGTAGATAAAAAAGATACTGATCCAAATGAATTAACTAGAATGATGGTAGGAAGAGATGTTGATTTAGGTAGAAAGCCAAGACCTAAAATGGACACAAGTGAGAATATTTTAGAGCTCAAAAATATCTCTTATACAGTGAATAAGACAATAAAAAAATTAAACAATGTTAACCTTACACTACGCAAAGGTGAAGTACTAGGAATCGCTGGAGTAGATGGTAATGGGCAAGAAGAACTTGTACAGGTGCTAAGTGGACAGCTTACACCAGAGAGTGGTCAAATTATTTTTAAAGATAAGGATATCGTTAAAGATAATATCAGAAAGCGTAAGGACAATGGAATTGGACTTATTCCAGAAGATAGACACAAAGATGGGCTAGTACTCAATTATTCTATTGCAGAAAATCTTATTTTAGGACTCCACTATCATGAGACTTTTGCCAAAAGAGGAAGATGGCTTAAGTTTAAAACAATGCAAGAAAATGCAAAGCAGCTAAAAGAGGATTTTGATATTCGTTGTGCTAATGTAGACGTAGAAGCAGGTACATTATCAGGAGGAAATCAACAAAAAATTATCATTGCTAGAGAAGCAACACGTAATCCGGATGTATTTATTGCAGTGCAGCCTACTAGAGGATTAGACGTAGGAGCAATAGAATTTGTACAGGATACACTATTAAAGCAAAGAGCAAAAGGAAAGGGCGTATTACTTTTCTCTTTAGAATTAGATGAGATCTTATCTGTAAGTGATAGAATTGCTGTAATGTATAAAGGTGAAATCGTAGACATCGTAGATGCGGAGAGTGTAACGCGTCAAGAACTTGGGTTGATGATGCTTGGTTCACAAAGACAAAAAGGAGGAGGTGCAGTAAATGATTAAGAATAAAAAAGTTCAGGAGATTGGACTTAATTTTATTATTTCTCTAGTAGCACTAGTGATGGCTATTGTAGTAGGTGGTATAATTATTGCAGTATTAGGTACTAATCCATTTGAAGCATATGGTGCATTACTTAAGGGAGCATTTGGAACACCAATGGCTACTACAGTTACATTAACTAAATCTGTGCCACTGATACTGACAGGGCTAGCAGTAGCATTAGCTTTCAAATGTACAGTATTTAATATTGGGGCGGAAGGTCAGCTGCTAGTAGGAGCTATGGCAGCAGCTATTGTAGGAGCTTATGTAGAACTACCGGCTATTTTACATATTCCATTAGTATTATTATCAGCAATTGTTGCAGGGATGCTATGGGCATTTTTACCTGCTGTTTTAAAACAAAAAAGAAATGTACATGTTGTTATTAGTACAATTATGTTTAACTATATCGCACAGTATTTTGTGCAATACCTTATTTTAGGACCTTTTAAGACAACAGAAGGAGCAGCAGCTCAGACAAATACAATTCATCAAACAGCTATGCTTCCTAAACTTTTACCAAAACCTTATGTCCTTAACTTAGGAATCATTATTGCTATCGTAGCAATCTTTGTGGTGTATATTTTGCTTAATAAAACATCTATGGGATATGAGATGAGAGCGGTAGGATTGAATAGAAATGCAGCTTATGCAAATGGTATTAATGTAGATAAGAATATGTTTTTAGCATTACTATTAAGTGGGGCACTTGCTGGTCTTGCAGGTGGTATTGAGGTAACTGGGAGTCTGAATAAAATTGTAAATGGATTCTCACCAGGATATGGATTTACAGGGATTCCAGTTGCATTAATGGCACGTAATAATCCTTTTGCGATTTTATTTACAGCACTCTTAATGGGAACTATGAGAAGTGGATCACTGATGATGCAATCAAGTGTAGGTGTATCTAAAAATATGGTGGATGTAATACAAGGACTTATCATTGTCTTCTTATGTAGTGAATATGTAATTCGTTATTATATTAAAAAGAGACGTAGTCAGGGAGGTTTAGTATGATAGAATATATGATTACCTCAACGCTTAGAATGGGAACACCTATTGCATTAACTGCTTTAGGTGGAATAATGTCAGAGCGTTCAGGCGTTGTAAATATCGGACTTGAAGGGGTTATGCTAGCAAGTGCATTTGGAGCTGTAGTAGGATCAAATCTCACAGGAAGCCCATGGATGGGAATACTATTTGCAGTTGCTATCGGTATTGTTATTTCAGCTATTCACTCAGTGATCTCTGTAACATGGGGTGGTAACCAATCTGTAAGCTCAATGGCTTTAGTACTATTGGCAACAGGGCTTTCAGGAGTAGGGTTAAAAGCTGTATTTAATCAACAAGGAAGCTCACCACAGGTAGCTAACTTACCAAACAGCCCAATTTTTAAAGATATTCCAGTGGTAGGAGAGTTTTTATCGTCTTTATCACCGTTTGTATACATTGCATTTATTGCATTAGGTATTGTATATTATGTATTTAAATATACACCACTTGGATTAAGAATTACGACAGTGGGGGAAAATCCTAAAGCAGCTGAAACCGCAGGGATTTCAGTAGCTAAGACAAGATATATGTGTGTGATTTGTTCAGGAATTTTAGCAGGACTTGGAGGTGCATTCCTTTCTATTGGACCGATGAATTTATTCCAAGAAGGAATGGTAGCGGGTCGTGGTTATTTAGCTTTAGGAGCAGTAACTATGGGGAAATGGTCTCCACTTGGTGCATTTGGTGCAGCCATGCTATTTGGATTTTTTGAGGCGGTACAGCTTTATGTACAGACGATACCTAATAATCCAATACCAAGTGAATTTATCCAGATGATTCCTTACATTGCGAGTTTAGTCATTATGGCAACAACCATGAACAAAAGTTTAAATACAGGTATTGCATCTAGTGGTAAACCATACACAAAATTTGTACAACAAAGATAATCATTATTTACATGTGAAAGTAGGGAAGGCTTGTGACAACCATTAAAGATATTGCTAAGGCAGCCAATGTATCTGTTGCAACTGTATCAATGGCTCTTAATGATAGAGCAGGTGTATCAGAAAAAACAAAAGAAAAAATTGCTCAATTAGCAAAAGAGATGAATTATGTGCCAAGTGTAGCAGCTCAGGCACTTAAGGCGAAGAAGAGTCATAACATAGGGATTATAGTAGGACAGCTTACGAATGCCTATTCTGTTGATATTATCAGTGCTGCAGAAGAAGTGGCCAATCAATATGATTATAATGTATTTGTTTCAAGTACGGATCTAGATGTAGATAAGACAATTAAAGTAATTAAAAAGTTACATGGACATTTTGTAGATGGCATTTTACTTTCTGTAGCGATTCAGCCTAATAAAGAGCTTGTTAGAGAACTTCATCAGCTCATGGACAGTGGAGTCAGTGTAATTGCACTTACTAAAGGATTTGAGGGATATGGGATTCCGATTGTTTCCTTTAGAGAGCATGAACAAATCGCGCATTGCTTAACTAGGCTAGTAGGACTAGGGCATCAACATATCGGATTAATAGAGGGTGACAAAGGCTCTTGGATTAATACTGAAAGATCTAAAATATTTAAAGATGTTATTCAAGCATATGGGATATACAATGAAGCATACATAGCTTCTTCTAAAATAGATATGATTGAGGCTAAAAAGCAAACATTAGAACTTTTACAAAGATGTCCTGAAATTACAGCGATATATGCCATCAATGACATGTTAGCGATAGGCGTATTGCAAGCTGCATTGGAGCTTAATATTAAGGTGCCAGAGGAACTTTCCATTATCGGAAGTGATGGTATTTCATATGTTAGTGTGACGACACCTAATATTAGTACCATTGTGGTTCCGAGATATGAGATGGGTAAGATTGCAGCAACTAAACTTATCAATATGATAGAAGAAAAAGAATATGATACAAGAAACCCTATTATTATACCTTGTACATTTTCTGAGGGAGGCACAATAGCTTCTTCAAGGTACAAATAAAAATAAGAGATAATTAATCGCAAAACTATAAAAGGAGGCACTATCATGAACAAGAAACCTAATATTATATTTATACAAAATGATCACCAAGCTTATTATAGATGGGGTTGGGAGAATGGAGAAAAACCAAAGAGACCACATTTTGAAAAATTAGCGCAGGAGGGAGCAACATTCTCTAATGCATACTGTGCAACACCATTATGTGGACCAACAAGAAGAACAATGTTAACTGGACTGTATTCTCATACACATGGGCAAACACATAACTATACGGACCCTGACTATAACCATGAAGTATACTTAGATACACTGGCTGAAAATGGCTACAAAAACTTTTATTATGGTAAATGGCATGCAGGACCAGGTGCAGCAAATGATCACCAATGTGAAGGGTTCTCAACAACTGACTATGGTAATCCATATATAACATCTACATATAAAGAGTACTTAGAGAAACATAATTTACCATCAGCTGTTCACCATATTACAAAGGTATTTGATATCCCAGAGTTTGCAGATCAAGGAGATTTCCTAAAGCTTAAAGTGGGAGCTGATTATCAATGTGAATCTTTCTGGTGTGGAGAACATGCTGTAGGTGTAACGACTACACCAAAAGAAACACATGAAGCATTTTTCCTTGCCAACTTAGCTTGCGAGAAATTAGAAGAGTTAGCAAAACAACCAGGGGATGAGCCATTCCACCTGCGTGTAGACTTCTGGGGACCACATCAACCGTATTTCCCAACACAGGAATTCTTAGACATGTATAAAGATCTTCAATTACCAGAGTATGGTAGCTTTAGAAGTGATTTAGCAGGTAAACCAGAATTCTACCATAGAGAAAGAAGTATTCCATTTGGTAAAGATAACAAACTCGTTATTCCTAACCCAGTAGCTTGGGAGGAGTGGAATGATATCGTACGTTATTGCTTCGCACATATTACGATGATTGATGCTGCAGGTGGAATGATTCTTGATAAGCTTAAAGCATTAGGGCTTGATGAAAATACAATTGTTATTTGGACAACAGATCACGGTGATGCATTAGCGAGCCATGGTGGACATTTTGATAAAGGTTCATACCTTTCAGAAGAGGTTATGAGAATTCCATTAGCTATGAAATGGAAAGGACAGATTACACCAGGACAAGTAAGAGATGAATATGTGTCTACAGTGGATTATCCTGTTACTATTCTTGATGCTGCTCAAACACAATTTACAAAAAATGAAGTACATGGAAGAAGTATCTTGCCACTAGTAACAGATCAAGATGTTACATGGAGAGAAGAGATCATGTCAGAGACACATGGGCATGGATATGGTGAAGAAGTCGTAAGTCGTATGATTGCTCATAACGGATACAAATATATATGGACAAAGAATAACTTATGTGAATTATACCATTTAGCAGAAGATCCATTTGAACTTAAAAATCTAATTGATGATACAGATTATGCGGAAGTACTACAAGATATGAAAGTAAGACTTGCTAAGTGGCAAGAACAGACTAATGACCCTGAAAGAGCACTTTAATAAAGGCTGGAAAAGAGGAAAACTATGAATATTACATATCTTATTGAAAAAGCTTTTGAAGCAAGAACGTTTTCACACTCTCCTATTTCAAGCTTTATGGTAGGCGCAGCATTACTTGGAGAAA
Source organism: Cellulosilyticaceae bacterium (assembly GCA_051659885.1). Taxonomy (GTDB): domain Bacteria; phylum Bacillota; class Clostridia; order Lachnospirales; family Cellulosilyticaceae; genus JAVVPO01. The sequence goes on along the minus strand of JBOFPL010000225.1, from coordinate 3,570 downwards.
ATGGAGTAATCTATCAGGGGTGCAATGTAGAATGTGGAGGTCTTACACCAAGTTCTTGTGCAGAGAGAACAGCATTCGTAAAAGCTATCTCACAAGGACAAAAAACTTTTGAAGCAGTTGTCATTGTAGGCGGAAAAAAAGGTTCACAAGAAGGAGAATTTAAACCTTGTGCACCTTGTGGAGTATGTTTACAATTTATGATGGAGTTTTGTAATCCAGATACTTTTAAAGTCATTTTGGCAACAAGTAAGGAATCTTATGAAGTTGTTTTATTAAAGGATTTATTACCACGTGGATTTGTGCCAGCTTGGAAACAAGCTTAAGAATATAGGGCATTAATAACAAAGAAATGACTTTGTTATTAATAATATAAAAAGGACTTTCTAAGTCTTTAAAATGCTATGGCATATTTTAAAGATTGAAAGTCCTTTTTATTATTGAGGGGAGAAATAAATGATGCAGCCTTAAGTATTTTAGAGGCAGATAAGGAGGATGTGGATAAGATGACTGCTAATATCACAAGAACGATAGAAGAAATGAAAGAAGAAGCAAGGTTAGCTGGAGAGTTAAAAGGGAAACTACAGGCGGCAAAATCACTATTGGATATTTTAGATGATGAAACGATTGCAGATAGGATAGGCTTGCCACTTGAAAAGGTAAAAGCTTTAAGAGAAGAATAAGGTTAAATTAGAAGGACTGACTTATTTGAGCTGGTTTAGTGTGAATTGCAGTAGAGGTATTTAGTGCCTGGTACGGTTATAGTAAACCTAGTGTTTTGGAGGTTTAACATTTGCTATTAGTCTGCAAAAAAAAGTTATTGCGTATTTTTATGAGAGCTGTATATAATAATCGTATGGAACAAAAACGGAAGTTTTTATAGGGGAGGTGCCTGCACCTTCCCGAATTTTTGTTTTAAGCTAATTTGCTAAAACCAATCAAGTAAATAAGTTTTGAAGATAAAAAACTAGAACATTAAAATAAGATAACATATAACATTTGGATATAATAAATGCAAAAAGCAACTCAGTTTTATTAATAGAGAACGAGTTGCTTTTTTTGTAAAACCAAACAGAATGTAGGAGGAAACAATGATGAGTAATCAAAGTAACCAAAGCATTCAAAGTTCAGAGGCTGTAGCACAAAATGTATCAGAGGATGAGCCAATTTACGTGTAGGTCGCATAGGGCTTTTTTAGGTTGTATGCGACGGTAATGGTTTTATAACCCCATAAGGGCCGACTTATTTTTCATACGAGAGTATGTATTTAAGTAGGTCCTTTCTTAATGTGTAGATCTAGGTTTGGTTCAGTGTGAATTGTATTAGAATTGTTTGGTACCTGGTACGATTATGGTAAACCTAATGTTTTGGAGGTTTACCATTTGCTATTGTAATAAGTAATCGGAGTTTAGAATAAGGCACAAAGTATGATTGAAAAGTTAATTTTAATGTTAACATTAAAGTTTAAAATATATTTGCGTTAACATAAAGAGTGTGATATAGTAATAAACAAGATTACAGTTGATTGGTAAAAATATAAAATTAGACAGAGAAGCTTCGTGGGTATTTATATTCATTTAGATGCAATGGTGCATCAGATTGATCAAGAACAGTGGGAAAAAGTGTATGAGGAAACACTTATTTTACCAGAAGATTATTCATATTCAGATAGCCATTAGGGGGGATGAGAGAAGGTTGTTGGAGCAATTAGTAGCTCTTCAAACGGACAAAAGAGAAATCCTGGAGTGTTTCTTCGACGGGTATATCGGTGAAATAGGATTGAAGATAGGTGAAGTTTTAGAACAAATAGTCATATTTATAAGTGCAAGGTGTGAAGAAGAATTAAATTTTAAGGGTATAGAAAATCTAGAGGGACAAGATCTCTTGGACCAAATCATAGCATATAATCAATATTTATTACTGCCTAAAGATTTTTGGGACTATGTGGCACAAAATATTGAAGATAAAAAGTTTGTATAGATAATCATGATACTGTTTAGGATTAAGGCAGAGGAAAGAACGATCCACCGTTATTTGAAATACACACTTTCAAACCTTCCTCTATTTCAAACCTATATTATTAAGCCTCTACTCTAATTGGTTTTTCTGAGCGAGTAATAAAGTCATATCCAAACAGTTTTTGATAAGCTTAAGGGTAGAGGGGGAAAGGGGCTGACCTTCCAAAGTGAATGTATCTTCAGTAGTAAGAATACCTTTCAGATAGTCGATGAAGTGTGACAAATCATGGTCATCAGTCGATGAACAAAGATAATCAGAAACAGGATCTTCTTTAACAAAAAAATTATCTCTGCCTAACAATGTATCGAGTGTGACTTCAAAATAATCAGCAAAGTTCATGAGAACAGGAAGCTCAGGAATCCTTTTATTATTTTCATATTGGCTGATTGTTGATTTGGTAAATTGATAATGATATTTTTCATTAAACTCTTGGGAGAGTTGATCTTGAGTTAGATTTTTTTCTAAACGTAAATTTTTAAAGTTATATCCAAATGAATGCAAGGTTATTAGTAACTCCTTCCTAATAAAATAAGTGATAGACTATCTGAAATTATAACATATTATGGGATAAATTAATCACAAAAGGGAAAAATCCTATTTTTAATAGGGTCAAATGAATGGAATGAGTGTTGAAATAATAAGTTAGAAAGGAAAGAAAAGAATATGAGTAATCATGAAGCAGGATATATATTATCAAGAGTTATTGATGTATTAAAGGAATATGATTTTTTCGAAGGAAAGCAACAAGAGGAGATTCATAAATTTGTTACAAAACTAGATAGAATTGGAAGTGGGTGTGACTATAATACAGGAGAAATGTTGGAAGATCATGCCGATTTAGGAATATGTTATTGTTGTATGGAAAGTGCGAAAGTAGATAAGGAGAGCCTGTGCGAAGCTTGTGGGGGATATGAAGACTAAGTAGAAGTTTTTCTGCTTGGAAAGACTTTTATAACCCATTTATATAGGATATAATAAAAGTAAGCAAATAGGACCTAAGAGGGAGAAGTAGATGAATAAAATAATAGAGCAACTTAATTTAAATGATGACTTTCTCTTTGCAAAGGTTATGAGTGATCAAGAAATTTGTAAAAAGGTATTAGAGAAAATACTGAATATACAAATCAAACGAATTGAAATGCCAATAGAACAAAAAGTAATCGATATTTTACTAGACAGTAAAGCAGTAAGGTTAGATATTTATGTAAGTGATGAAAATAATACGATTTATAACGTAGAAATGCAAAAGGCAAAACGTAAAAATCTTGCAAAGAGAAGTAGATACTACCAAGGAAGCATAGATTTAGATATGATTTCTAAAGGAGAAGAGTACGAGAAGTTACAGAAAAGTTTTGTTATCTTTATTTGTAGTTTTGATCCGTTTAATAAAGGAAGACATCTGTATACTTTTGAGAATAGATGTTGTGAAGATCATGGTCTAGCATTAGGAGATGAAACAACAAAATTATTTTTAAATACTAGAGGAAAGTTAAATGATGTAGATGAAGAAATGATAGAATTTCTAACTTATATTGATGAGTCTACAAATGCAGT
>JBOFPL010000224.1:0-9832 GCA_051659885.1 Cellulosilyticaceae bacterium | reverse complement strand
GTATCAAAGATATTACGGCCATAGAAAAAGGCATGATCAAAAGCAGTAGAACTGGTAATGGTGAAATTTTTGCCTTGATTACGATACCATTCTGTAAAAACACGATTGAGTGTAAAAGAAATAATTGCACGGGTATTAGCTAAAATAGTTTGTTCGGGCCAGGTAGGATAAATTTCAGAAGAAGCTACATTTTTGATATAATCCTTAAAGGGAACCGTATAATTAGGTGCACTCGTACTATTAGGTGAACCATCATGAACGATTACATACTCAGGGACGATAACACTATCCAAAGTAATAAAACCGGGTGCATTAACGTCCTTTAACTCAGCCTGAGGGATAGATGGGGGGAAATCACCAAAAAGGGTGGGTAAACCAATTTCTATATCAATGGATGTTTGCCTAGAAAGCAAACCAGTATCTGTTAATTCAGCTGTAGGGAGTAAATTAATAGGTTGAATAGATAAAATGTCAGGAAAAACTTGAACACCTTGCACAAGTACAGGGATTGACTTGTTGGAGTTAACTTCAACAAAGTAACTTGAAAAAGGTTTAATTTCTCTTTGAGGTTCTAAACTTAACTCAACGGGTGGTGTAACTAATTCTAAAGGAGGAGTTTGACCAGAGGCATCGGTAGTAAATTCTGCAATTGTTTTAGTGGCGCCGGAAGGCATGAGTTGTTTGATTTTAACAAGTGCATTGGAGATGGGTGCAAGGGGAAGAAGCGTAGAATCCGTTTTCAAATCAATGACTAGGGATCCGGTTGTTTGTCTGGATAAAATAGGCGGATAAAATCTTTTATACATAGAACACCTCTTTTGATTAGAATTTAAATGAGTTCAGCCATTTTAGTAACAGCTGTAAAAATTTGAGAAATTTTGTACCAAGTATCTTTACCTACTACGCCATCTTGGGTAAGATGGAAAATCTTTTGGAAAGTTTTAACGGCTTCTTTGGTGGCTTCATCGAAATTACCGTTAGATTTAACTTTGGGGATAAGTGGGTAATTTTGAGCAATTCGATTTAATTGTTCCTGGATTTTGCGGACATCTTTACCGCTAGAACCTAACTTGAGTGGACTACCGGGATAGGATTCAGGAACACCTTGTACGGTTTGGGCTTCTGGAAAAATAATATCTGAGCCATAGTAGAATCGTAAAATTTCTTGATGAGATAGACCATCATCACCAAGTTTTTTACTTCCCCATTGAGTCATCCAATTAGGACATTGAGATTTGGCACCATCACAGTATTGTGTAAAAAGGGGCTGGACGACACCTGGACGCTTGATATAAGTATCAAAGTTTTGATCAACAACCTTGGAAATCGTATCAAAAATATTACGACCATAGAAAAAGGCATGGTCAAAAGCAGTAGAATTAGTAATCGTAAAGTTTTTACCTTGATTACGATACCATTCGGTAAATATACGGTTAAGTGTAAAGGAAATAATGGCTAAAATATTAGCTAAGATGGTTTCGTCAGGCCATGTAGGGTAAATTTCAGAAGAAGCAACATTTTTGATATAGTCTTTAAAGGCTACAGTATAATTAGAAGCATTGTTATTATTGGGGGAGCCATCGTGTACGATAACGAATTCCGGAACAATAACTTCATCTAATGTAATGAATCCTTTAGCTTTGACATCTTTTACCTCGGCTTCAGGAATCTTAGGAGGATAATTGCCATAGAGTGTAGAGGCACCTATTTCTATAGTTTCATCTGTTTGCCTAGTGGATAAAAAAGATTTTCTAGAAGAAGGTATAAGTTGAATAGGTTGAATGGAAGTAATGGTAGAAAAAATCTGAGAGCCTTGGACAATTACAGGAATATATTCTTCAGAATTAACTTCTATAATGTAATTAGAATAGGGTTGAATAGTATACTCAGGTGTTTGAGTGAGCTCTTCAGGGGGGGCATTAAGTTCGATGATAGGAGTCTGCCCAACAGTATTGGTGCTCAATTCGGCTATGGTTTTTGTAGTGCCAGAAGGCTGTTGTTCTTTGATTCGGATAAGTGCATTGTTGACAGGAACAGAAGGACCTAATAAGGGGTCAGAAGTCACATCTACAATTAAATTACCAGTTTGCTGCCTGGACATAGTGGCAGGATAGAAGGGTCTATACATGAAAATCCTCCTTATAGTTTTAAGTGTACTAACTATAATATATGCGAGAATAAAGGGTGGATATGAATTAACACAAAAAGAAGGACTGGGTGAGGCAGTCCTTCTTTTTGTATTGGAGAATTAAATTGTTACAGAAAGTGTATGGGTACAAGAAAATTGAGATTGAGGGAGAAGTGAGATTAAATCATTTTTTTCTACTAAATGAATTGAATCATCTACAAAGTCAGCATGTCCAACCCAAGGTTCAATACAAATAAATGGAGAACGGGTAGCTGTAGACCAAATCCCTAAGAGTGGAAAGTCTTTAAAAGCAACAGTCAATTTCTTACTATGATGCTTTGAACAAAGAGAGATAGAATGGCTAGAAAGATTTTTAAAGACTAGTGCATCATTAGTAAAAGTCTCTGGAGATAAGTCAATAGTTTGCCCCACAAATGGAATCTCGTCATGTGTAAAGAGGCCTTGTGGTGTTAGAAGCATGAGAGAAGCCTGTTCAGGTTTTTCAAACTCTAAATAGTAATCTTCCATAGACTCATTTTCAAAGAGTGGGCACATAAAACCAGGGTGTGCTCCGAGTTTGAAAACGATAGTTTGCGTATCTAAGTTAAGTACTTCGTAGGTGATTGTAAGGTGATTAGCGACAAGTGTATAAATAACGGTAAGCTTGAAGTTAAAGGGATAGAGAGCTTTTGTAAGATCATCTGCACAAAGACTGAAAGCAAGGCTGTTTTCAGATTGAGCATCGAGTGTGAATTCTCTATCACGTGCAAATCCATGTTGGCCAATTGTATAAGTTTCATCATTATAGGAGTAAGTGCCGTCGTTTACTTTGCCGACAAACGGGAACAAAATAGGTGCATGGCGAGCCCAATAGGTAGGATCAGCAGTCCAAATGTATTGAACGCCGTCAGAATCAGTAAGTTCACAAAGTTCAGCACCCTTGGTGTTGATTGTAGCTGTAAGATGAGTGTTTTTTATTGTATATTGCATAACATCACGTCCTTTATCATAGTGTTTATTTCTTATTATAGTCAATAAATGAAGAGATAGCTAGGAAAGATGAAAAACACGGAGTATGAACTTTGAAAAATTGCATACGCTAAGTCAATATGACATAAAGGAGATGCTAGAATGAAAAACAAAATAGCTGTAGCAATAATTTTTCTAATGGTTACGATAACTAGCTTTGGGGCTAGTCCACCTGATTTTACAGAAGGGACAAGTGCGGTTTATGGTCAAGATACGATTCACAAATATACCCATGATCAAACAGGACTTGAGGTCGTATGGATAGAAAATAAAGATGAAAGAACGTGTTTTACTTTGGGGGTAAAAACACCAACTACAGATAGTACCGGTGTCAATCATATTATTGAACATAGTGTTTTTACGGGATCTAGCAAATATCCTTCAGCAAGTCTATTTTTTGATGCCAATTCAGTGTATCCACATATTTATATGAATGCGAGTACGAGTTCAGATTTAACAATGTACCCATTTTGTACACCCTATAAAGAAAGTTTTGAAGGGCTATTAAATGTTTATTTAGACAGTATTCTCAATCCTGATATGCTTAATCAACCAAGTAACTTTTATGAGGAATCTTTTTATTACGATCCAGGTACAAAGAAATTTGGAGGAGTTGTCTACAATGAAATGAAAGGCGCAGGAGGCAGTATCGGACGTATCATTTTTAGAAGTATTAGACAGGCTATTTATAAAGATACGCATTATGCCAATGACAGTGGAGGACAAGCAGAGGTTATACCTACATTAACGTATCAACAGTTTGTAGATACTTATCAAAACTATTATTATCCACAAAACATGATGATTGTCCTATATGGAGACTTACCAATCAATAAAGTCCTAGGAACTATAGATGGTTACTTTGATAAATATACCGAGAAGAGAGAAGCTATAGACGTTAATGTAGAACCTACATTAAGTGAAAAAGAGAATGTGGCTTATTATGATGGGGGACAAAGTGCTTTTGTAATAAAAAGTTTTATCATTAAAGATCAGTTAACCAGTGAACAAGTAGCAGAGCTTGATTTATGGACTAACACTTATATGTTAGATCCTAGTTCTTATTTTATAAAAAATTTAAAAAAACATGGGATTCATAATGTAGAGATATATAAGGATAGTGAATTAAAATATCCTACGTACTCTATTGTAGTAGGAGGAATTAAGACCAGTGAAGTTGAGCAAGTAAGAGAAGTGTTAGAAAATACGCTAGAGACTATGAAAAGTGAGTTAAATGAGGAGCCAGAGATAGAAAAAAATACAATAGAAAGAACTAAACTTTCTTATTATCAAGGAGATAAGTCTTCAACGAGGGGGATCAATATTGCCCAAAACATAATTAGTGCATGGGTACATGAAAAAGAGTTAGATCAATATTATAGAGTAAAAGAGCATATAACAGCTATAGAGGATATACAAGGGAATTATATGAATATCTTACTCAATTCACCTTATGTAACAGTGCTTGATATTTTGCCAGGTGATACAGCTGAAGCGGTAGATCCGTTAGAGCTATCTGCTATCAGTGAACAGGAGTGGGAGGGGATTGTAAAAGAAATGAGGGATTGGCAAGCCAATCATCAAACTGCAGGATTAAAAGAAGTGAATTTAAAAGGGTTAGTAATGGACAGTGGCATAAAGTACAAAAAGAAAAAGGATGAGGGGATTATTTATACCCTTTATCAAACTGAGAGTGACTTGATTGCTTCGGAACTTTACTTTCCGGTAGACCATATTGCGCAAGAACAATTACCTTATCTCTTTCTCTATCCTGTTTTTTTAGAACAGGCAGCTAGAGAAATAAGTCCATTTGAGGGAAACTTGACGAGCAGTGTAGCAGCACTAGAAAACAAGTCAGGTTATACACCTTATTTGAAAATAGGCATTACAACATCTAAACACAATCCAAAACAAGAGGAGTTACTACGTAAGGCTAGGGAAAGTTTATTAGCAAAAAGTAATGCATGGTATGATGATCAATTAGAGCAATTTTTAGGAGGATTCGCAGCACAATTTCAGTCAGATATCATAGGCACACTAACTAACCTTAATATGGTAGGGCAAGAAGGCAGTAAACGCTATATGTATGAGCAGTTTTATCCACTTTTCCAGAAGTGTGTAATGTTAAAGAAAACTGGCAATACTCAATTTGTAGAAGGAATTAAAGCAATAGATAAACTAGTAGGCCCTACCAAAGGGAGCTATATAGGTGTTATGACAGATAAAGCAACTTATGAAGGTTTAGAAGAACGTTGGAAAGCTTATTGTCAATCAAATTATATAGAGCAACAAGAAAAACAAGAGTATCACTTTACTAAATCTGACAAACCTAACATATACTATAAAAAGACTAATGTAGATTACTTAGTGTATAGTTATGATAAAGGTAAAGAGTATGTAGATGGACTAGATTACTTATCTTCTTCTTACATCACCAAAAACTATTTGCAGCCTAATATTCGTGTGAAAAAAGGAGCTTACGGAAGTGGGATGAATACGCTTTTCCCAGGTAGTATTAACATCTATACTTATAGAGATCCTGAATATCAAACTTCTATGGATATTATTAATAATATGGTGCCTATTTTAAAAGCAGAGGTGACTAAAGATAGGGTAGAAATGGCTAAATCAGATGCTATATGTGATATACAAAATCAATTTGGGTTACTCAGCACAGATATTAAAAAAGCAAGTGTATTACAAATTCTCATGATCATGGGTGTAGATATAGATTATATTGTAGACATGCAAAAGCAAATTATTAAAAGCGATATAGAAGATGTTACAAAGCAAATTGAATTAATGACAGAGATTCTTAAAAATAGTCAGATTGGTGTTTGTACCAACAAGGCAACAATCCCTACACAAAGTGAAACAACAATGTACAACTAGAAAACAACAACAAAGTTCAGGGTGGCAGTCCATACTGAGCTTTGTTTGCGTGAAATTAAAATAAAGGTTGTAATTTAAAAATAAAAGCGTATAATTAACAATAAATGAAAATCATTATCAAAATAAGTAGGAGGAAGTATGAAACACACAAAAAAGATTTTGTTGGGAACATTTTTAATAGCTTATTTTATTTTTATCATGTATCAATATAATATAAAAACTAATGAAAAGATAGATTCAGTACACACACAAGAAGGAGAATTGAAAATTGTAACTTCATTTTATCCGATGTATATGCATGTTAAAGAACTAACAAAGGGATTGCCAGTAGAGGTTGTGAATATGACAAGTAGCCAAGTAGGATGTTTACATGATTATCAACTTCGGGTAGAAGATATGAAAACTTTGCAGCAAGCAGATGTACTTGTAATCAATGGATTTGGAGCAGAAAGTTTTATAAATAAGGCCTATGAACAAAATAAACATCTAAAGGTTACAAATGCGAGTGAAAATTTAGAGAAACTATGGGGATATGAAGCGCACGAAGACGTACATGATCAAGAAGAGGACTCTCATTTTGATGAGACACATAGTGGACATAATCATACGAATGAACATATATGGGTAAGTGTACTAGGGAGTATAGAGCAAGTCAAAGCAATTTCAAAAGGGCTACAAGAGATAGATCCACTGAATAAGATGGGTTATCAAGCCAATGAAAAAAGATATATAGAGGCTTTAGAAACACTAGAACAAGAGATGCATAAAACATTGAGTGAATTAGAAGGAAGACCAGTAGTATTAGTGCATAATTCTTTTGAATATTTAGCAGAAGAATTAGGGTTAGAGATAATAGATACACTAGGTAGTAATGAAGAAACATTAGGAACAGCAAAAGAATTAGAAGTCCTAATGGCTAATATGAAGCAACAAGAAATTAAACAGATTTTTACTGAAACCCAATACAAAGAGTTAGCTGTAATTAACACAGTAGCCAAAGAGACTGGGAGCAGCGTATATGAACTGGATTCTATGGTTACAGAATTGCCAGAACTCAAAGAGGATGAGATAGAGTATATTACTAGGATGAAAAAAAATATAGAGGTATTGAAAGAGGCGTATGGATTATGAGGCATTGTGAATTTTGTTGCACAAGATTAGAACATGTAACCGTTAAGAGTCATCATACTACGATTTTAGATGATGTGAATATGCATATTCACTGTGAAAAGATTACAGCTATCATAGGTCCTAATGGAGCAGGAAAGACCACTTTATTTAAAGCAATATTAGGAGAGATACCTTATGAAGGAAAAGTAAATTATGTCACACATGAAGAGGCAGATAAAAAGTTTCAGCCTATTATAGGCTATGTGCCACAGCATTTGAATTTTGACAGAACGACGCCTATTAGCGTGTTAGATTTATTTGCTTCGTGCATACAAAGAGTACCAGTATGGCTAAAGATAGGGAAAAAATTTAGAGAGCAAGTCATAGAGGCACTTGAAGAAGTGCAATTAGAATATGCGATAGATCGGAAGATAGGAGAGCTATCTGGAGGAGAATTGCAAAGGGTACTGTTGGCTTTAGCACTTAGACCTATGCCAGATATCTTACTTTTAGATGAACCGATATCAGGAGTAGATATCAATGGTAAAAAAATGTTTTATGAGATAGTAGATGCGCTGAGAAAAAAACATCATATGGCAATTGTTGTGATTACACATGATATTCCATTGTTACCAAATATTTGTGATACAGCTATTTTGCTAAATAAAACAGTAAGATGCATGGGCACACCTGAAGAAGTGTTAGACCATCAAGAAACACAAGAAATATTTTATCTAAAGGATTAAAGAAAAGAGGTAGTGGAGTGGAAATAATATATGAATTGATAGAATTTCTTTTTCCTTTTTCATTTTTAGAGATGACCTTTATGAAAAATGCTTTTTTAGGAATTCTACTTGCAGCGCCTATACTAGGACTTTTAAGTACGATGGTAGTCAACCAGAAGATGGCTTTCTTTTCGGATGCAATAGGGCATAGTGCATTAACAGGGATAGGGATAGGTGTAATATTAGGGATAACGAATCCAGGATGGTCTATGATTATATTCGCGATTCTATTAGGGATGGGTATTTCATATTTTAGCTATAAACATCCTACGACAGTAGATACAGTCATAGGTGTTTTTTCGGCAGGAACAGTGGCATTAGGAACTATGCTGCTTTCAAAAGGAGGAAATTTCAATCAATATACGAGTTATCTAATCGGTGACTTGTTAAGTATTCGAGAAGTAGATTTAGTAACATTTCTTATAGTAGATATTGTTATTTTAGTGCTATGGTATTTTATCTTTAATAATTTGGTTGTAACGAGCTTAAACAGGTCATTGGCTAATAGTAGAAAAATTCATACGCTACTCATTCAAATGCTTTTTACGACTGTGGTGGCAGTGGTTGTCGTATTATGTATTCCCTGGATCGGGGTGATGCTCATCAATGCCTTTTTAATCTTACCAGCTGCAAGTAGTAGAAATTTGGCAGCAAACATGAGGCAATATAATAGGTATGCAATAGGGATTGCCTTAGGGTGTGGAATAATAGGGTTGATTTTATCGTACTATATAGGTACATCTGCAGGAGCAACAATCGTAGTATGCATGACTGTGATATATATATTAACGGCTGTATGCAAAAAATAAGTGTTAAATTTAGTATTTCTCTACATGATTGGGCTTATTCATCGATAAATATTGACATATTCTGTATATCTAGATACAATAGATAGTGGTTGTTAAATATTTATTAATTTAAAGGAATACCTTTAAATTGCAAGAGTAGAAAGGAGTCATAGCGATGATGTACTCACATGAAGTAGAACAAATGTGTCCACTTGCAAAAGGACCTAACCATGGACCAGCTCCAATTCCTCAAGAAGGAAAATGGGTTCAATCAAGAGAAATTAAAGATATTAGCGGTCTTACACACGGTGTAGGCTGGTGTGCTCCACAACAAGGTGCATGTAAATTAACATTAAATGTTAAAGAGGGTATTATTGAAGAAGCATTAGTTGAAACTATTGGTTGTTCAGGAATGACTCATTCTGCAGCTATGGCAGCAGAAATCTTAACTGGAAAAACTATTTTAGAAGCATTAAATACTGACTTAGTATGTGATGCGATTAACACAGCTATGCGTGAATTATTCTTACAAATCGTATACGGAAGAACTCAAACAGCTTTCTCTGAAGGTGGACTTCCAATCGGTGCAGGTCTTGAAGACTTAGGAAAAGGACTTCGTAGCCAAGTTGGTACTATGTATGCAACTACAGCTAAAGGACCAAGATACCTTGAAATGGCTGAAGGTTATGTAACTCAAATCGGTGTAGATGAAGACGATGAAATCATCGGATACCAATTCATTCACTTCGGTAAAATGATGGACATGATCAAAAAAGGCGTAGAGCCAGCTGAAGCATTACAAAAAGCTACAGGTCAATACGGAAGATTTGATGACGCCGTACGTAAAATTGACCCAAGACACGAATAAGAGGGAGGTGCAGTAGGATGCCATTATTTGAATCTTATGATAGAAGAATTAACCAAATCAATGCTGTATTAAACCAATACGGTATCAAAGATATAGATGAAGCAAAAGCAATTTGTGATGAAAAAGGTGTAGATGCATACAACCTTACAAAATCAATCCAACCAATCGCATTCGAAAATGCATGTTGGGCATACGTTGTAGGTGCTGCTATTGCAATCAAAAAAGGTTGTAC
>JBOFPL010000223.1:0-50436 GCA_051659885.1 Cellulosilyticaceae bacterium | reverse complement strand
TAAAAAAATAAATTTAGAGAAGATACATTGGGCTAATGATTTAGACATCTAATGTATCTTTTTTGATTTATATAAACATTAAAGGAGACGTGATAGAATGGCAAATTTAGAATCATTTGCATTTATAGGGGTTAAAAACTTAGTATTCAAGAATAAACAAACAGGCAGGGTAGAATGTAACTTAAAACACATGGTAAACATTAATATTGAAGATTCTATGGCGGAGGATTTCTTACGTGGAGCATACGGCAATGAGAAGCTCCTTACAATTTTCGGAGATCGTGATAGTAAGCTTACTGGATCTACTGCAACACAGACTACTGATTTAATTAAAGTTATGTCTAACTCTGAAATTGCTACAAAGATGAAAGACATTCAGCAGGTAGAGGACATTTCTTTAGTAGGTGGGAAATTTACACTTAAATTAAATCCTGTTTCTGGGGCAGCAATGGATGTATATGCCATTGGATCAGACGGGAAGTCTACAAGATTGACACTTGGTGCCGCCGCAACAGATGGACAGTACGCAATCACAGGCAAAGACATTACATGTAATTCAAGTGTTAAGCGAGTTCGTGTGTTTTACATGGCAAACGAAGAAGTTGAAACTATCGAAATCAAGGATATCACTCCTAAAAACTGGGATATTAATGGTTTATTAGTAGCAAAAGAAATTGAAACAGGTAAATTATTCACCTGTGTATTAGAAGTACCTAATGGTTCAGTAACACCTAACTTCTCTATGGGAGCTGAAAATAAAGGTGGAGCACCTGCACCAGTAGACTTAACTATCAATATGATGAAAGATGAGGGTAAGGGATATCCATATGCACTCAACTTCAAGGAAGATAAATAGTTAAATCATTTAAAGAAAGACTAATCATTAATTTGATTAGTCTTTTCCCACTCACTATATTCATCTAAAAATAAACTCTTCAATGATGTATCTACAAAATTACTCATGGTACGATTCTCTTTCTTACATTTCTCCATTAAGAAATCATAGAATTCATCTTCTGTAGTAAACGTTATTCTTGACTTACCTGGTTTTATTGGTGACATATGCATTCCTCCAAGTCAAACATATGTTATCACAATGTAAATTTGTAGTAAAGTACAAACAAGTGAGAATAAGTGAGAATAAGTGCATCACTTGAAAAAGTGGGAAATAGATGGTAACATAAATATGAGGAGAGTGATAGCATAATGTACAGCAAAGTGGACTTGGATAAAATCAAGGCAGTATTAAATTGGGGAATTGACTGTAGTGATGAAGAAGCATTAGAGATTTATGACGAGATAGCAGGGTTAGATGATTAAATAAAAAAATAGGGAGCCATAGTCGGTTAATGGCTGTGACTCCCTATTTTTTTATTTAATATGAAATATAAAATTATTTAAAGGAGTGTGGCGATAATGTCAACTAAAAAAGTAAAAGAAGAAGTGAAGTTTGAATATGAAATTGGCAGTAACGTAGTAAAGGTAGATGGAGAAGTAAAATATCTATCTAAGGTGGTATGGGAAGAGGTTTCCTATGAAGAAGCAAAAGATTTTATTGTAGAATAACAAAATAAAAAGTACTAGGAAAAGTTTTCTGAATATGATATACTAAAAGCAAAAACTTTGTGAGGGACTATTATGAAAAAGTTATTGCTTTTAGTTATATTGTGTATGAGTTTAGGACTTGTTGGATGTGGTAACAACGAAATAAAGGCTGTATCAGGAATGAAAGTGGTGTATCAAGAAACAGCAGAAAAGCATAGAAATATAGGATTGAAATTAAATGGTGGAGAATATTACGCAGATATAATCAATGCCGCAATTCAGTCAATTAATGATTTCAACTTATTAATAGGATATGATTCAGCGAGGGTTGAATTTATAAATGAAAAAGTTAAGACCAACGGAGGAGTAACAACAAGTGTAATATTTATATTTGATAATGAAAATAAAATAGTTAGATATACAGTAAGGGACAGTGTATCCATTTTAGATCAGGATATTGAAATAAGCTATGATGATATTAAAAAGCTTGAAGACTAGACAATGTTTAGTCTTTTTCTTATTATAAAGGAGGAATTATAAATGACAAATAAAAATAATAAAATAACACTAGATTCACTCAAGCAGGATTCAGGTAAATTTTTTAAAAAGAAACAAGTAACGGTTAAATCTTTAAGTGGAAAATCGTATGTATTTGAGTTAGCTGATAATATTAAAGAGACAGATGTGGACGAAGTAATTAAAAAAATGAGCGAAGTTATTAGATATTGTAGTATAAATGGAATAGAGGCAAAACTATTACCACTACAGTATATGGCATTAATAAAGTTATATACTAATCTTCCATTTATGAGAGATGTGGAAATAGAAAAGATGATAGAAGATGATTTAGAACTCATTCAAGAAATGATTAATATGGGGTTATACTCAGAACTTATCAATAAGATAGGCGAAGAGAGATGTAACAAATTTGAACAGATGCTTTACAGCAGAGAAAATGCCATGAAAGAATTGAACGATGAGCAGGTAACAAATTGGGTATTAAGTGATAAAATTGTCATAAGCGGTGATAGGAATGAATAAAACTTTCAAGTCGATTGGTGAGTTGAATGCATATGTTGAAATAAAATTGAAATCTATCATGAAGCAAATTTTAAAAGAATGTAAGCAAGAATTATATGATACTATTGAATATAACTTATATGGAATGTATCCAAATAGTGATTATGATAATACCATGCAATTTTTAAATGCAGTAGATTCAAATTTTAATATAGTAAATGATATTATTAGTGTTGAATGTTTTGTAAATCCAGACAAAATGAAACTAGGGATAGATCCAAAGTCAGGATGGGGAATTCATCAAGATAATAAAAAGAATGATGTAAGAGAATATCTACCACTATGGTTAGAGGAGGGAACTGATTTACCTTCTTTATTCCCTAGACATGGGGCAAACTTTATAGGTGAGACACGTAAGTTTTATGAACATAATTTTAAGGATATATTAAAAAGAAAATTAGAATTAAGAGGAATAAATACAAGTGTAGTGTAGTGTAAACTACACTTTTTTTGTGTCCGTAAATATTTTGTGGATTGAAAAAAGGTGTAGTTAATAAATAAAATAGGAGTGTGATTATATGGGAGATAATTTATTTATACTTTTACAAACTAAACTGGACACCAGTAAAAAAAGTGTAGATGGAATTAATTCGCAGATAGCATCAATTAGTTCCAAGCTTGAACATTTAAATATAAAAGTAGATATAGACGACAAGGTTTTAAAAGATCTAAATAGCAAACTTAATCAAGTTGCTAAAAGTGCTATGGGTATAGACGTTAAATTAGATACAAAAGACGCAGTAAAAGAAGCCAAAAAATTGAATATGGAACTTGAAAAAGTTAGCGAAGTAAAAGTTAATGGGAAAATAGTAGAGGACATAAGAGAATACTCGGACTCAATGGGTAGTAAATTAAAAGAAATTGTGAAGCTTCGAGGAGATGAAGTGGATGTAATAGAGCAAGCCTCTTTCAGTTTGAAAAAACAACGTGAGGAAGAGGAGTTTATAGCCAGATTCAAACTAAACATGTTGTCCAAAATGAACTCTATAAAAGACAAGAAAGATGTTGACGTAGAGGTATATGATAAACTATACGATAAAATATCAAAAGTAAGTGTAGAAACTGAAAACTATAAGAGTGTATTAAAGGACATAGGAGTAGAGTATCAAGTTTTAAACAGAGAAAGTAAATCCTTTAATCCTATGGGAAACAGCAAACTTACAGATCAAATAGACAGATGGAAAACATCAATGATGTCTATGATGGCTGTTCTAAAAAGAGATAAGAATGTAGATTCTAATATATTTAATAATTTAGTGGGTGACATTGTTAATGTGACTGCTGAAACAAAAAATGTTCAAGCAGCTATGAAAATGTTGACTGTGCAATATCAAGCATTAAATCGTGAGTCTTCCAAGAAGAAGAGTAATGAAAAGGAGCTTGAAAAAGAATCAAAAGCATATCAAAAGTTAATATTTGATATGAAAGAATTTAATAAATTGCAAAATAGCAGAATGGACTCTTTAGCACTAAAGGGCGTAGACACTAGACAATTAGATGAGCTCAGAAGCAAGTTAAAAGGATTGAGTGCCGATACTCCTAATGTTAGACAAGAAATGAGAGCATTATCAAATGATATTACTGTACTTGGAAGAAGTGTTTCTCAAACATCTAAAACGATGGAATTTCTAGGAAGATATTTTGGGATATATGAAGTAATTAATATAACAAAACGTGCTATACGTGGTGCAGTAGAAAGTGTTAGAGAAATGGATGTTGCCCTTACTGAACTTGCCAAAGTATCTGATCTAAGTGGGAATTCATTAAAAGAGTTTGGGAATATTGCATCACAAATGGCTACCGATACAGGAAGAACGATAACAGAAGCTACTAATGCCGTAGCTGATTTTGCAAGGGCTGGATATGACGTTGGTAGTGGAGAAGCTACCATGCTTGGTAAAAATGCACTAATACTTAAAAATATAGGTGATGGTGTAGAGTCTATGGATGAAGCAACAGCGGTTCTTATAAGTACTATGAAAGGATTTAATATTAGTGCCAATGATAGTATAGAAATATTAGATAAAATTAACAATACCTCAAATAATACAGCTGTAGGGTTTGCACAATTAGCCGATGGTATAAAACGAAGTAGTGCGATTATGAATCAAAGTGGGACTTCAATAGATGAAACAATAGCTATGTTAACCGCAGGCTTCTCTATATTACAAGATATGCCTAGAGTATCTACATCTTTGAATACTCTAGCGCTTAGAATACGTTCAGTAAAGGACGCAGTTGGAGAGGTTACAATTGACGGAGAAACTATTCAAGTAGCTAAATTTAAAGACGAGTTTGAGAAACTTGGAATATCCCTCATGGACTCACAGGGTCAAATAAGAGATTTTTATGATATTATGAAAGATTTAGCAGCAGTGTTCCCAACCTTAGATAAAAATGCAAAGGCATCATTTGCGAGTATAGTCGGTGGTGCTAGAAATGGTTCAACTTTACTTGCCGTTCTACAGAACTGGGACGAGGCAGAAAAAGCATTAGGGGCAAGTATAAATTCTACTGGGTCAGCTTTAAAGGAAAATGAAATATTTATTCAAAGCTTACAAGGAAGAATAAATTTATTAGTATCAGCGTGGAAAGAATTAAGTAGTCAAACGCTTGGAAGTGATTTCTTGAAAACCATAGTTGATTTAGGGACTGCATTTCTTAAACTTACGACAAATATGGGCGGTATGATTCCTATGGCACTCTCATTAGGTGCTGCTATTCTTGGGATTAAAACTGCGATGCAAGTGACCTCTGGTGCAGGTGGGATGCTTACTTTTTTAAAAGGATTAAATATAGACCTATTAGCAGCTACAGGTTCAGCAGTAGCTTTAAAAGTTGCATTAGGTGGCATAGGAGTAGGATTGGCCATAGGTGGTGTAGCATATGCCATAAATGCGATAGCGACATCGGCTGAAAAAACTAAGGAAAAAGTTAGAGAATTAAGTGATGAGATAACTGGATTACATAGTGAAAAGGATAACTTAAATGATTTAGCTAAACGATTTGAGGAATTATCTCAAAAGCAATCATTGAACTCGGATGAATATCAGGAATGGCTAGATATTCAAAATGAGATACATCGTATACTTCCTAGTGTAAATGGATATATGGATGAACAAGGTAATTTTATAATTACACAAACAACATCTATGCAAGAACTTAACACCGAATTAAATGAGTACATCCGTCTTAAAAAAGAGGAGTTAAAGGTAGAGTCTGCGAAGGTTGCTGACAAATCTGAGTCAGAAATTAATAACACTCAAAAAAGAATAGATGCATTAAAACAATATGGAGAGTTAGTTGAAAAACTTAAGAACGGAGAAATAACAAAGTCACAATTTGACGCAAGATTGACTCCTGAGATTAGTGCAGTTGCTTCTGGGGTATCTGATTGGAAGGCGGAAATCAATAAGCTAGAAAACGATATTAGGGATAGTACAAAAAAAATCCAAGACCACATAATGAATACCATAGGTGCAGAAGAAACATGGTATAGTGTAGCTGAACCTATGAGGGCTGGTATCAAGAAGGCGCTATCTGAAATGACCAAAGAAGAAGTTATGGCAATGAGGGATCTAGCTGAACAGTCTTCGGAGGAATTTATTAAGGTTATGTCCAATAATGAAACAGCTATGACAGAATCTAACAGATTAACTGAGCTTCAAAAACAAAATTATGACAACCTGGCAGAGGGGTTTGATGCTGCTACCGAAGGGGCATTTGGATTCACAAAGGTTATTGAGGAACTTGATAAAGGAATTGTTGACACCAAAGAATCTATAAGTATAATAGACAAAGCAATTTCAGATATGTCTAAAAACAACGTGATATCAGCAGATACACTGCTTGATTTAGTGGATAGGTATCCGCAGTTGCGAGATCAGCTCATTAAAACAGAAGATGGATATCGCATTAATGAGGAAGCTCTATTGGATTTAAGGGACATGACTATAGAGGAACAAAGAGCGTGTATTCAAGGACAAATTGAAAAAACACAACAAGTAGTAGATAGTACACTTCAGCGAATACAATCGTACAGTGATGAATTATCGGCAATACAAACTCTAGCAGAGGCACAATCTGCATTAAATAATACAAGAGCTGCTAGTTATGGAATACGTGTTGATAAGGAACATGGAGGATTTGGAGGTAATAAAGCACCTACCAAGATGACAGATGAGTATGATGCACAGATAAAAGATTTAGAGAAGTATATAAAAGGTCAAGAGGAATTAAATACACTGAATGACAAACTTCAAAATTTAGAAATCGTAGCTTCTGGAAACTATGGCAGTATAGGTGGCTCTAATAAAAAATCTGGTGAAAATGGTGGAAAAAGTGCAGCCAAAGAAGAAGCTAAAAACTATGCCAAGTATTATTCCTCACTAACTGATGAAAAAATTGACATACTCATGAAGGAATCAGACCGACTAGCTGATGCGGAAGCAATGGTAAAAGCTAAATTGGATAATGCACAATTAACTGGTAATGATGCACTTGCTGTACAACTCCAGAAGGATTTAGTTGAATTTGCTAAAAAGCAAAAAGACCTTACTGCTAAGACTGCTGAGGAATTACGTAAGATAGGTAGCGAAGCTGTATCTGAGTTATCAGGTATGAAAATAGCTGGATATGAAAATTTTGACTTCAGTAATATAAACGACCTAGATATAGCTAAGATTACTCAAAACTTCGACAAGGCAATAGATAAATCTAAGGATGGAGTTAAGGCTAATTTAGAGTATCAAAAAGCATATTTCTTAGACTTGGTAAGTGTGGTACAGAGAATTTATCAAGATGAACTTCCAGACTTATCTCAATCGTGGTGGGATAACCTTAATAAACAAATTAAAGCAGAACAAGAAACCATTGAATTAGAGATAAAAGTTAAGACTATTATATTCGAAGATTCAGAGAAGGCTAAGAAACAGCTGCAAGACCAACTTTCTATCATGACAGACTTAGGTGTAGGCCTCAAGGAACAGCTAGATATTCGTAATCAAATTGCAAATGTACAAAACGATGAACTAGGGTATTTAAATGATATCATATATACACTTGAAAGACGATTGGAGTTAGAGACTACTTCTAAAGCGGAACAAGAAGCTATTAATAAACAATTAGATAGTATGCGTGATAAACAGGCTTCATTACTCAAAGATAGAATCTCTAGTATTAAAGAAGAAGCAAAGCTACAAGCTGAGTTAAAGATATATGGTTCTGAAGGTAAGTCTGCATGGGAAGAAGAAAATAATGCGGAAATAGATGCCATAAAAGACAAGATTGACGCTATCAAAAAAGCCAATGAAGAAAAGGCTAAAGAAGAAGAAATTCAAAAACGTATTCTTGAGATTCAAGAGTTAGAATTAAAACTTGAAGAATTAAAGAAAAATAAATCTGTCCAAACATTGAAACAAAATGAAGATGGTACATGGGATTTCATGTATGAAGCTGATATCGATGAAATTGAGAGAGTCCAGGAACAAATCAATGATAAGAAAGATGACCTTGAAAAAATCTACGAACAAGAACGTCAAAATGCCATCATTGAAGAGCTGGAAAGAAAAATCGAGTTACTTCAAGAAGAAGCTGAGACACGTAGATTACATTATAAGAAGTTAGAACAAGACTTATTTCAAACTAAGGCTAATGAGCTACTGATAACGCAGAATGAAAATGCCAAATTAAGAGAAGAAGAAGTTCTTAATATGGAGGGATTACTTGTTATTACTGATGAGGGATTGACAAATATTCAGTCTAAATATGAAGAAAAATTAAAGGCTACACTAGAAACTGTACGTGATTATATGAGTCAAATTAGGGATGAGATGGCTGATATGGGAGAAGGTAGTTCGGGAAGTTCAGGTGGCAAAGGCCCTACATACAGCAACTATGGTGATAGTGGGAAGCATTATTTCCAATATCCAGATGGATCTATAAAAGTAAGCAGACCAGATGGAACAACATCAACGGTAAAACCAACTGATTCGAATTATGACAAGACAGTAAATGCTATGGAAGATGATAATGTAAAGAAAAGGAAGAAGTATAAAAATGGTGGAATTACTAATAGAACTGGATGGCATTGGTTAGATGGTAACGTAGGTAACCCAGAACGTGTACTATCTGCTGAACAAACTAAGTCATTTGATAGAATGATTCAATACATCCCTACTTTTAATACTTCTATGGATAAATTATTGAGAAACATTAACGGTGTCAATGGTTCAAGGGGTGGAGGTGATATTATTATTGAGAATATAAATCTTCCACAGGTTAAAAATGGAACAGATTTTGTTAAGGAAATGAAAAATATCGCCAATACATTATCTCATCGTGCAGGAATGAGTTTGGCTAAGTAGGGAGATGGAAACATCTCTCTTTTTAACATGTAAAATATAGAAAGGATGTGGTCAAAGTGGCATTAGAAAGACCACTTATAGATAGTTTAAAAGTAATAAATGCAACGAAAGACAACGTGGTTACGTTTTTTGCCACAGGAGATCAGTTCGTATCTTTCGTATATGAGATTTACAATAATACAACTTTAGCACTGATAAAGAGCGAAACTATATATTCATCAACGCCATTGTTTGGGATAGCTGCTAATTTACTATCAAATGGTACGGAATATAAGACTAGAGTAAAAACACAAGACAACTCTGGAGCTAACAGTCAATACTCAGACTTTATGATATTGAAATGTCATTCTGAGGGCACATGTAGCATTACAAACTTAAATCTAGTAGAGGGTATTCATCAGATTAAGAATCAACAGTTTACGTTTAGAGGGCAATTTACTCAAACCGAAGGAGTAAGTTTGAAGGCTTTTAAATACGCTGTATATGATACTAATAGAGTATTAATTAAAGAATATCCACTTACATACCAATATAGCGGCTACTTAGAACAAACTGTAACAGGTTTAAATAACTATACTAATTACTACGTTGAGTTGAAATGTATAGACCAGTATGACAGACAATGTACGAGTGGGCTAATAGCTTGTTACACTTCGTATAGACCAGCAGATTTACGTCAGGTGCTTACATTAGTAAACGATAAAGAAAATGCTAGTATCAAGATTGAATCAGATATTAGACAGCTAATATTCAGGACTAATGGGGGTTGGCATTATGAAAATGGTGCTTATATTAATTTAACCTCTCAAAATGCAAAGGCTTACTTAGATGATGCCTTTACGGTAGGTAGTGACTTTACGATGCAGGCATGGGTAAGAAAAGTTAATAAAGGCAATACCTTAATCGTATTAAAAGATATTAAATCTGGCGATAGAATTACCATTTCATACAATAGTGATAAGCGTTTCCATGCTGTCAGAACGATGAATAATATTACATCTCATTACATATCTGATGTGATTGACATGGGCACTAGAGAGTGTACACTATGGGTACGACAAGTAGGCAGAAGGATCGACTTGAAAGCCGAGGTGATGTAATGAATAATACTGATATTAATATGATTGTAGATAATATCTTAGCTTCAATAGATAAAGAAATAGATGCCAAGATATATGAATTAAAATTCAATAAAACTTATACAGGTGTTGTGGATAGCTTTGCCAATGGGATAGCAAAAGTTATGATTAATGATAATCTTTGTGATTGTGTATATAGTGGAGATTTATTAGTAGGCCAGATAGTTAGGGTAATTGCCCCAAACAATAACTTCAATCAACTATACGTAGATGGGTATATGTCTAATATCAGTGGAGGAGACGGTGGCTCAGGTGGAGTAGATTCTGCTTATGTAGAGAGAAGAATATCCGAACATAATACTAACAAAACTTCACATGATGATATTAGAAAGGCGATTCCTACTAAAAATTCACAGCTAGAGAATGATAGTGGCTATATAACTGCCGCTGATATCCCTCCAATTCCAGAATTTCCAGATATACCCGACCTAAGTGGATACTATACAAAGAATGAACTATATAATCGTACAGAGATGGATTCTTTCTTGCTGACCAAGTCAGATATTACTCACAATCATAGTAATTTATACTATGCAAAAGATGAAACTTATAGCAAAGCAGAGTCATATAGTAAGTTACAAGTGGATGATAAATTAAATAAAAAAGCTGAATTTGAACACTATCATGATGACAGATATTATACCGAAACAGAGACGTACAATAGAGAAGAGATTGATAAAAAGATAACCGATGCTGTAACTGGCGGAGAAGTGGATTTATCAAATTACTATACAAAGTTAGATACTGATACGAAGTTAAGTAAAAAGTCCGATATAACTCACGACCATGACGATACATATGCTAATAAGCTAGATGTATATACGAAGGTAGAAACGTCTACTATGCTTGAAACAAAGTCTGACAAAATACATGAACATAATAATTTATATTATCAGAAGTCAGAGACGTACAATAAAGAAGAGGTTGACAGCAAAGTTGGAAACGACCTATCAGACTATTACACAAAAGCTGAGGCAGATTTAAAATTAGATAATAAATCCGATTCATCACACGATCATAATGGAGTATATCCTTTAAAGACAAATGTTTATACAAAGCCAGAAATAGACAATACGATGAAAACTAAATCAGACATTTCTCATAAACATGATGAATCATACTATACAAAGCAAGAAGTTTATGATAAGGCAGAAGTTGATAAGAAAATTTCAGACTCAGGTAACGTAGATTTGAGCGATTACTATACTAAACAGGAAGTATACAATAAGACCGAAGTGGATAAAAAGATAGTTGATGCTGGTATTGGAAATGAAACAGATTTATCTAATTACTATAATAAACAAGAAACTGATACAATGCTTACATCGAAGTCAGATACGACTCACGACCACGATAATATTTACTATGATAAGTCTTTAGTGTACACAAAAACAGAAACATACAATAAGGATGAAATAGATAGCAAAGTAAGTGGAAATGTTCCAGACCTAAGTGGGTATTACACAAAGAATGAGGTCGATGGAAAACTTACAGATAAGTCTGATGTGCTGCATAACCATAATCAATCATATCCATTGAAAACTGATGTATATACTAAGCTAGAAACTGATACAAAATTAAGTGGTAAGGCAGATACGACTCATGACCATAACGTCCTATATTATCAAAAAGCTGAAACTTATACAAAAAAAGAAGTAATTGCATTAATGGATGACAATATCCCAGATATGTCAGAGTATGCTGGGAAAACTGAAGTATATCTAAAACCTGAGATGGATACAAAATTAAGTGAGTACGCTTTGAATTCTTCAGTATATACTAAACAACAGACGGATGGAGAATTAAATAAAAAAGCAAATTTAGACCATTCACACAACGACCTATACCCAACTAAAAACGAGGTATATGCCAAATCAGAAGTTTACAGCAAAAATGAAACGTATAATAGATCTGAAATTGATAGTCAAATTTCGGGTGGATTAAAAAGTTCAATGTCGTTTGAAGATTTTAGAGACATGAAGAATATGTATATAGCAACTACTTTTCATGCAAATGGAAACGTTACAGAAGAGGCAAAAAGAAATGGTGATAATGTGGTATTTGCAACCAGGGTTACGACTACAGTAAATAGTAGTCAAATCAATGAAGTTGATACATTTAATCCGATTGCTACTGGTGGAGCTTCTAAAGTCATTACAAGGACAATTTTATTTGGTGCAGGTACAATCACAGAAACAATCAGCTAGGAGGTGATTTTTATGTTTATATTAGGATTAAATGCCTTTGGTGGCAACAAAGTATTTGACTCAAATGTAGCTAGTAATGAGTACGAATATTTATCCATTGAGAATGGCAGTTATAACTGTATTAGAGTTGATGCAGAAGTACAAAGTCCGTATGGAAAACCAATGAAAGATTGGGAAGCTACTACTGTATTATTAGGTAATTTCAATGAGTCTTTAGAATGTGGGAACTTACAACAGAATGGTCAAGGAATACAATCACTAAGATTTAAGAAACGTCCAAAGGGAAGTCTTGATTGGCTATTCATTGATGAGCTGCCATATAAAAAGGAACAAAATTTATATACTGTGCATGATAGATTGGCTTTCTCACAAGAGGAATATGAATATTGCCTAATCCCTATTACAAATGGTGTGGAAGGTGGATATGTAGTAGACAGTACTGTTTGTGAGTTTACGGGTCTGTGGGCAGTAGATAGATTCGGTAGTGCCAAGTTAATGTATGATTTGGAATATGGTGAGATTGACAATAAGAGAAATATATCTGTATTTGAAACGCTAGAAAGAAGATATCCTATCATACAATCAAGTGGGACACAGTATCGTACAGGAAGCAATGCTGCTACTGTGGTAAGTAACTCTACTATGACAGGGCAATCAAAGTATGGAATTGACTACCTCTCAGATAGAAAGGTAGTAGATAAGACTGTGGACTTCCTGGCTAATCGTAGACCTAAGATAATTAAAGATGGAAATGGCAGACAGTATCTTGTGATGGTGTCTGATGTGAGAGAATCATCTGGTCAAAGCTGGAGTGGTGGACTATCAAAAGTGGCATTTAATTGGACTGAGATAGGAGATGCGTCTAGTTTAGAGGATTTAATTGATTTTGATTTGATGCCAGAAATGGTAGGTGGTAACTAGTGTATAGCAGAGAATTGGTAAGATTAATGTTACAACCTACCAAGGTTATTCATACAAAGATAGAAGTATTAGATAGGTTTGATACTGTAGTAGATGAGATAAAAGGATATCAGACAGATGGAAGCGTTTCAATAGATTCTAGTAATATGATTAGAAGGTCTCTAAATATGTCTTTCGTAGCACATAAAACACTAGAGATAAATAACAAGAGTTTATTATGGATAAATAAGAGACTAAGAGTATACATAGGAATTGAAAAGTATAATAAGGAAATTGTATATTTCAATTTAGGCATCTATGTTATATCTAATCCTCAGACCTCAATAAGCGTAGACGGCAGAAATATCTCTATACAAGGCTATGACAAGATGAAATTGTATGACCAACCTTTTATGTTCGACACAGTATTTGAACCAGATACACCCATACATGAAGTTATCATTGCGCTAGGAAAACTGGTAGGAGAAACTAAATTTATGGTTGAACCAAGCGAGTACACTGTCCCATATAAGATTCAGGTATCTCCTACAGATAAAGTAGAAAATGTTCTAAAGGATGTCACAAATCTTTATATGAATTATCATACATATTACAATGTAGATGGATACTTAGTCTTTGAGAAGATGAAGAATAGACTATCTGATCCAGTTGTATGGGAATTTGATGGTAATAAGGACTTAACTATGGAAAGAGATATAGGTGCTGACTACGATAATATCAAGAATAAGATTAAAGTCTTAGGTAGGATGGATGATAAAACAGGGATTCAACCTAAATATGAATTAGCCATTACTGATAACTCTAATGACTTTTCTATTGATAACATAGGTGAACGTAAGATGTGCGTAGTAGAAGATAAGTATAGTAATAACGAACAATGTCAAGCTAGGGCAGAGTTTGAGTTAGACAATGTAAAGAATTTAATAAATTTATTTACAATCAATACGGCCCCTATTTATCTTATCAATGATGTAAATAGGGTTGTAACATTAAAAGATAATAATAAATTATACAAGTGTCTCGTGGATAAAGTTGACATTCCTCTCAGCCATAATGGATTGATGAATATTTCTTGCCACGAGATTTTTGTATAGGAAAGGAAGTGAAATATGAGTAGATCTAATTTCCCAAATCAGGTTGATACATTTATGGAGCACTATGACATTTCTCCTAGTGATATACCTAGCATAGCTAGATTTCAGGAGTTAAAGGCTAAAATGGATTTGACATCTGAGGAAACTGTAGAATTGAATAATCTGTCAAATGTACTAAGAAATAAATTATGGACTGCTGAAGACTTGAATAAGATACAGGATTGTATGGTAAATCTTGAGACATTCTTTAAAAATCAAACAGAAGTATACATAAATAACTTATTTAATCAGTATGATACAAGAATGAATAATTTAGAAACACGTAATGATAATATGATAACAACTAGCCAAAATCAAATATCTACTGCGGTAGGGCAGGCAGATGCAAAAGTTGTAGAGGTTGATAATTGGTGGAATGGGATTAAAAATAACATACAAGTAAGAGATTATTTTGATTTTGATAACTGGACTTCATTTAGCAAAGTTATATATAGCACGGTTTTTACGTCAAATGTAATAACTGAAACTTTAAAAAATAAAGGCAACATGAGTACGGTATCCACTAGGAGTACAAATTTTAATTCGGATGGTTCAATAACAGTTAGAGTAAAGGTGTTTGATGGAAGCACTGTACTACTAGATAGAACCGAAACTACATCGTTTAATGGTGACGGTTCAATAACAAGCGAGGTGATAAATTAATGAGTTGGGCAGAAGTAAAGAAAATAAATAGCAATCTATTAAAAAGTTTAGACACATTGATTACTGAAAGATTTAACAATGTAGATGTAAATGTAGGCAACACATACAATAAGGCAAATGAGGCGGTGGTCGGGATTAATGATACTAAAAATGCAGTAGATGTACTGCCGAGAAAAGGTTTTAGATTGATGGCAAGTGATACTGTACAAGTAAACATTCCTATCTCAAATGGCACGAGTTTTTATGGTCAGGATGCTTACTTGGCTTTTCATTCTTTTACTCCTTTGGCGGATGGATTTGTAAAAATAACATTTGATTTAGCTGGAGATAGTTCCAGTGTAACTCGAGAAGCTGCCTATTTCGTATATTCTTCAAGAAATATATGTTCTACAAAGCCAGAAATAAGTACATGGATAGCATGTAATTGGTGTGGGGCGGGGAATATATATTATGGAATTCTTAATGGAAATTTCCCATTTATAGATGCAGTAACTAGAACATTGGGATCTGGAAGACAATCATATCAGTATAATTTACCAGTATTTAAAGGTGAACCAGTTACTTTCGGATTATGCGGAAATAGTGATGACAGATACAACAGAGTATACATTTATGATCCTAAACTAAAATTTGACTATGTTACCACACAAATATAAGGGGGTGAAGATGTGGTAGTAAAAATAGACAATTCCAATAAAGTAATATACACGAATAATATAATTTCAAAAGAAGAATTCGATGAAATGACAGATACCAATATCTACTGGGATGATAGGAGCGAGATTCCGTTCCCTAACAAACAGGAAAGTATGTTGGTTATTCCGTATTATTACCAAAATACAAAATTATTTGAATTTAAAACAATAAAAAAAGAAAAAATGGTAACTATCGAAGACGTAAGAGGTGATGTATCTCAAGTAAAATCTATCACAAGTAATACGGATAGTACGGTTACATTGAGTGCTGATGATGTACTCACACTTATGGAAATTCAAATTGAAAATCAAGTAATGTTGTCTAAAATTTTAACCCATTTGGGATTAAAATAAATAAAATAAGAAAAGGAAGTGTAAATATGTTTGATAGAAGTAGGATCGATGCAAGAACAAGGGCAAATGCAAGATTATTAAGTGCTGGGAGATATACAATTGATGAGGTTGTACCTGAAAATTCAAGAGTGGATGTTTACTTATACGCAATTGCTACATATGGGTTTGATTTAGGGGAAGTGGATGCAAGATACGTGGTAGAAGTTGAGAAAGAGTTAGGCATTGTAAAATAGCATTGAACCAATTAAACAGATAAAAGAGTGATTTTATAACCGAAATCACTCTTTTTATATGCGAAAAAGCTATATGAATCAAGGCTACTTTTTGGTCACATTATGCAAAATAGTCAGAAGTAGCCTCAAATATGATGTTACACCAATGATGAGTTAGGTAACTTGTATATTATATCACATCTTGGAGGTGACAACAAGTGAAAAGGGGTGAACTTGATGGATGATGGAACAATCATTGAAAGATTGACAAGGGTTGAAGAAAGAAGCAAGAGCAATACACATCAGATTGAAGAAGTTAAGACCACTGTATCTATGATACATGACATTAATACAAATATGGCAGTTATGCTTACCGAAATGAAGGATATCAGAGAGGATAATCGCAAGTCTACAGATGAAATCAAAACTGATATGAAGAGTATGAAAACTGACATGTCGGTTATGAAAAAAGACATAGAGAAGAATGAAAGTGCTTCAATCAGAGAAAAGGCAAATAGTTTTGATAAGATTAAATGGCAAGTAATTACATTTGTAATAGCTTCAATTTTAGGGATATTAGCAGGGATTGTTATTAAATAAAATTATTTAAAGGAGATTGAATTTATGGAAATCAATTTAATGGAAATGGTAAGAGAATATGTATCACCTGAGTTATTTTTAGCAGTACCTTTATTATTATTCATTGGGAAACAACTTAAAGACAGTAAGCGAGTAGATGACACTCTGATTGTCAATATCTTAATGTATGTTGGAATTGCTGCAAGTGGTCTATACAACTTTGCTAAACAAGCCCCAGCTAATATGTATGAATGGATTATGCTTGTGTTCATTTCTGTACTTGGTGGTTGTGCTTTGGCGTGGTCTAGTGTCGGAGTAAATCAACAATGGAAACAAGGGAAACTACATAAAATTAATATGGACGACTTGGGGAAGCAAGAGTATCAACCCCAGGAAGAAGAGGTGATCCTGTGAAGGTATTCATAGACGCTGGACATAGAAATTCACAATACGATACAGGAAGTGTAGGTGCTGACGGAACTAAGGAGTCAGCCCTTGCTTTACAAATAAGCAAGAAATTAAAGGCAGAATTAGATAAATTAGGTAATCAAACATATATATCTAGACTTTCTGATGATGGTCATATCTCGTTAGGAGATAGGGTCAAGAAAGCAAATAATCTTAAATCAGATTTATATGTATCAATTCATATTAACTGTGCATCTGATAAAAATGCTAACGGATTTGAGTGTTTATGTTATCCTAATCAGAAAAATAGAGATGTGGCAAGTAGAATCTGCGAACAAGTAGTATCATTGACTAATCAAAGAAACAGGGGACAAAAGGACAGGGATGATTTATACGTATTAAATGCTACGAATATGGATTCTTATCTAGTTGAGTGTGGTTTTATATCTAATGACAAAGAAAGAGATATCATGAAGACAGATGAATATCAAGATAAAGTAGTAATTGGAATCTTGAAAGGATTAGGTTTTGAACCTAAGAATGAAGTTGTTACTGAGAAACCATCCGAGATAAAAAAAGATAAAACTCTAATGATTATAGACGGTGTTGAAACCTATGTAGAGTCAATTCTGGTAGGTGGTCACAACTATATTAAACTAAGAGACTTAGATAATGACACTATAGACGTAATGTACGATCAGGCTAAAAAATGTGCCATATTAAATACCAAGTGTGATAAACATAAGGAATCCGAGGTGAGTCCCTAGCTCTAAAATGGAGCTTCTTGGTGAATTTGAAATAACATTTTATGATGATTGTAAAAAATGCCAGGGCAAATGGCAAGGTCAAACATCTAGTGGAAAATCTCCTATAGCTGGAGAATGTATAGCTGTAGATACTGATGTAATTCCCATGTACACAAGAGTTTACATAGATGGCATAGGCGAGAGAATTGCACTAGATAGAGGTTCGGCAATAAAAGGAAATAAGATAGATGTGCTTGTGGGTAGCCACGATGAAGCTATGACACTAGGTAGGAAGAAAGGTGTAAAAGTATACTTGTTATCACAATGATTTCTATCGGAGGATGATATGAGGATTATAAATTAGAAATGAGTGAAATTATGAATGTAGAATTTTATCAATGTTTTTCACCGAAATTAAGTAAACACTTAATGACAAATGGTATTCAATATAGTCCCGAATATCTACATAAAGAAACGAAGGTACCAGTTAGGCTATTTTTCTTTGATACAGAAGAAAGATTGACTAGGTGCCTTTTTGATTGGACAAATAAGGAAAATTTAAAGGAGGTAATTTAATATGAGTTTAAAGTTATCACTGGACGACAAGGGAATCAGAGTAGTAGATAATATTAAAAACAAAATCGAAACAAAGCATGACTCCACAGGTAAAGAGGATGTTATTCCATTATACATATTTAATGATGGATTAAGATATGGTCAAAGTGTAGACCCAAATCCACCTGAGTTATTATATACGGATATCATGGTATCTTTAGAGGGTGTATCCCATATCCTACAAAAGCCAATCCCAGCTTCTACTGGGTCTGTAAGTTTAGAATTTAACTCTACAGAAGGATGGAATATTGGTACGGTTATCACATCTAAAACTGAGAGAATGAGAATTGAATTAATTGAACCAAATGGAACAGTAATAAATGTTAGACGTAACTATCAAGATGGCGGCAGCTCAATTATCACAGACCATAATACGGGTGCAGCGTTTATATCTGAAACTAAATCAGCATACTTAGCGTTGCCAGATGTAGGCAATTATGATACTCCTGGGGCATTTGGTGATGGTGGGGTAGCACTTACAGCTGGATTAGACCCTACTTATTTATCAATAGCTATTGACTCAAGACCTACTTCTACAACCGTTAGGTCTTCTTCGGGTGTAAAGTACTATCCAAAAAGCTTGATTAAAATTGATGATGAGATTATGAGGGTAGATGCAGTGAGTGGAAATGATTTGACAGTTACTAGAGGATATAACAATACAGCGATTGTAAATCATGTGCAGAACTCAATTATTTACTGCGTAGGATTAGTGGATAAAATGGTGGGGAATGATGCAAGCAAGTCTCATAAGATATTTCTGAAGGTAAAAGATGCCTTGCTTATCGAGTAATCGGTGAGTACTTCGGGTTAAATGCAGGTAACTCCTAAAGCCTTACACCAAAACGGATAGTGAAAACTAATACGGCAATGGTACGAAAGTAGAAAAAACGTAAGGATGGTATAAGCTGAAATAAAAGCTCATATAATATGAGTGCTAAGTATCGTAATAATGGATGTTCATGCAGCGAAATCTCTAAGTCCAAATGGATATGAGAAACGTTCAACGACTATCTCATTGTGTGAGAGTAAAGCCACAAGCTAATGGTGGAAGAAAAATCCGACTCCTATAGAAGTATAGGATGAACAAATAGTCTGGACACTTATCGAAAGATGGTGCTACTTAATTGTAGGTCGTGTGTTGCGAACATGGATAAAGGGAGGATTGTACAACCTCCAGCAGGATTGCCTTGTAGTTATTTAGACCTAAGTTTGAAATCAAATATGGATAAATAATGAGGGCCTTATATCAGTAATGATATGATGTAAATTCGGTGAACCTATTAACCATAGGGTGTATATTCTACGATTAGGATGCATAGGAAATGATGTATAAAGAATATGCTAACAGGGGAAGTCTAAGGGAGAAATCCTAAGATAATCCTGTGCCAAGACTCTAATTAGAGTAAGGTGCAACGACTAGGTGGATTGGTAATGGTTACAATTCGAGTGCCGAACATCCTAGCAAGTAAAGTTGAGGATGAAGATATAGTCTATTCCCTTGAAAATATTAGGAAACTAAGGGTATCGGAAGACACAGAAAAAGCAAGATATTATATTAAATGTTGTAGGAACTGAATCAGTAGTATAGATAAGAGAGGGCTATTCCCTCTCTATTAAATTATTTAAAATATATAATAAATTATAAATCGAAAGGAAGATTGAGTTATGAACACAGAGAAAGAAAATTTACAGCAACCTAGTCGTCCATCTGGGTTACGCTTGACACCTAATGAGAATGGATACAGTTTGGTATGGGAGCCATCGGAGAATACAGAAGGATACTATGTATGTATGGATGGGGAGAAACTTCTTGCTACACAAGATCTATCTTGTAATATTACAGATGAGATGAATGGATACTTGAGTGTGGTTGCTTATAATTCTGCGT
Organism: Cellulosilyticaceae bacterium; assembly: GCA_051659885.1. GTDB lineage: Bacteria > Bacillota > Clostridia > Lachnospirales > Cellulosilyticaceae > JAVVPO01. Next base: position 29,883 of record JBOFPL010000223.1, on the reverse strand, counting down.
TTGAAACTGAATCCGACTTAGTTAGAACAGCAACTCCACCAAATAAGCCACATGAAATTGAAGTTTTATACGCTAAAAATGGTAGTGGATACAAGTTTGATACATCGTTTTTAGACAACTCTATGACAGAGGATGGCTACAGAGTTAAATATCAGGTAGACAATAACACTCAGCAGACGATTGAACTACAAGATGACTACATTCTATCATCAAATGAGACGCAGGATAGTGAAGTAGCTTATAAACTATGGAGAAGTTTACAGAGTAATGAGGACGTAATTAATGTAGCTGATGGATTAGAAGGTGAAATTAAGAGTGGTGAGATTAGAGGGCAGAGTGTAAGGTGCGTTGGTAGAAAATTAACAAAAACTAATTTAAGTGCCAACTCTAGAGGTGATATTCTTACTGATAGAATAACAAATGGAGCTAGAGGGAAAACATATACATGGATTTTTAAGCTATCAAAAAAAGTTGGAACTGGAGGAATATTTTTAGGCACTCTAAACGGTTCCCCACACGATCGTAGTATAGTTTCAAATCCGTTAGTTGATAAGATATACTACAAGGTTTTTGAATGCTCTTCTAGTTCTGCTTACGATGATATAACAAGAGTGTATCTTGGGGCTGAATGTAGTGCCGATGCAGATTTTGTGATTGATTATTCTTATATATTGGAAAATAGTTTTAATGAATATGCAATAGATGAAGGAATTCCTTTAGGGGTATCTTTATACAAACCACAAATCCAAGTAAATAATACCACATACAAATATTATAATCCATACATAGATGGTAGCACCACCTTATATAAATCACCTAAATCTACTACAACATGGACAGAAATTACTCATACTGAAACTAGGGATACAACTCAATTCAAATATAAATTAGAAAGTGTATCTACATCAGATACAACACTTGCAACTCTAGGTGCTATCAATGGTACAATAGATAAATTTGACAATGGCAATCTAAAATTATCATCTAAAGAATTAGTCTTAAATGGTACTGAAGCATGGGCAGACTTTATCGTAGAACCGTCAGGATTAGGTCGTGCAAGACTTAGAATACCAAATATGGTTAGGTCTACTGAGAATACTAAAACTGATTATGTAGTATCAGATATTCTTACATCAGTAGGATATGAAGGTTCAAATCGTAATGAATTTGAAAGTATCTGTGCATGGTATAACGATACAGGAATTGTAGTGTACCTCAAAGATGTAACTAACCTTAATATGTTTAAGGATAAGCTAGGTGTAATTCTACCTAAGATACGTTATCAATTAGCTAGTGTTGAGACAGTAGCATTATCAGATACTCAAATTAAATCTTATACTGAATTATTTACAGATGATAATTTAATTGAGTTACCATTTGAGGAAGATAAATTAATCCTTAATATGGAGGGTACAGAGACTATTGTACACGGGCATGAAACTTTAGTTTTATGTGGACTTGAGGAGTGGACAGAAGACACTACATCGGCTAATACAAACAAGTTTACAATGGCTACTGGTAAGCTACCTCTTAATACTAAGGGTATTTGTAGTCACTATACATATAAGGATATAACTGCACTAGATGAGATAGGGTGTTTTGTATCTACAGATGGTACATTGACCATTAGAGATAGCAAAATTACATTAGAGGAATTTAAGACTAAGTTAAAAACTAACCCTGTTACAATTAAATTCCCTAAGAAGAATCCTACTCAAACTACTATTCATAAGGCAGTAAATGATACGATTAGATTAGCAAGTGGTACGAATAAAATTACATCGGCTGGTGGTATAAAAGCTTCAGGATTTGATTTGATTGTACCTGTACAAAAGCCTAGATTAAAAACATCATTTATCGTACCATCGGTTAATGAAAAGGTAAGCGTAACAGTATCATCCTATAATGCTAATGGAGAAAATAGTATTGATCCTATCTTATTCTATAATCCTCCTACAAATATTAGATGGGCATATTTAACGTCTACAAGTGAGGTACTACTAGAGTGGATTGATAATTGTCCTGGGGATACTCAATACAAAATCAAATATAGAATCGGTAATGGTACTTATCAATATGCAACAGTAGAAGGTGATGGTGCTACTACAGGCAGAAAGATACAACATAAATTACCCCTTACAACTTCACAAACTATGGATGTAAGCATTTGTAGTGTTACTTCTCAAGATGGATTTTATAGTGAAGAGATTAGAATAAGTAGAGATTTAGATGTTAATCTAAAACCACCTAGCAATTTTACATACACTTGGAAGACAGATAATACTGCTGAGTTTACATGGGTAGATAACTACGATTGTGATGAAGCGTATGAGTTTTATTATAGTGTAGATGGTGCTGTGGAGACTAAAGTTGACGTAGTTGCTACTGATAAGGTAGGGAAAGGTACAGTATATAAGCAAACTGTAAATATTCCTTTATCATCTACTTGTCGTGCAAAGGTTAGAATGAAATATGACCTAAATGAAAGTAATTACTCTAGCATATCCGTAACTAGAATACTGGATACACCTACGAACATTCAAGTAAATACTGTTAATACGGATACAACTATTACATGGAATGAAGTTACTGGTGCAGATGGATATAGGGTATATCTTGATACAAAATTGATAGATAACGTAGGCACTAATCAGTGTGTTATTAATAAGGAAACTAACGGATTTTTATACTTAATAGCATACAACACAATGGTAGAGTCTACTAAGTCAGAAGAGGTTTATATTAAAACTATGCCTAACACTGCATTATGGACGGAAGTAGGATATGAGGAAGCCCCATTAGGTTATGATGTGAAAGTTGCCTTTACGGATAACTCAATCATCGAGACTCATTACAAAGTGCAATATAGTGTAGATGATAGTACGGTACAAACTTATACAATTGATACCGAGAATATGGAATTACCTCCTGATACGGTGCTTGATGAAGAGAAAACTTATTTAATGTGGTCAGAAATTTCTAAGACAGATGGTACTGATACTGAGATACAAGGTGTACAAGGTGAAGAGATTAAGGATTTAAAAATAAGCGGTAATACAGATAATAGTGGCTACTATCCTATGAGTGTAGGTACGATTGCCCCTATCACATTAAAGAATAATGAAGTCGAAACTCCTATCAGATTTACTACTAAAATCAAATCTCAGGGTGAAGAAAAACCAGTTGTAGACGTAGCTAGATTCCAAGATATTGATATTATCATCGAAGGGAAGAGTGAAACTGACACAACAAATGGAGTGATTAGTTCGGTTAAGCCTTACATAAATAACACCCCTAAAAATCTAATTCATACAGCTACTTTAGACCATATCAAAGGGTGGACAAAAGTAAAATTTGGGAAGTTAGAAAATAATGATGCCTATGGAAGTATTTTAGGTAGAGTAGGAGATGCAATAGATAAGAGATATAAGGATAAGACTGTATACATTACCAAGCAGTATGAAGTGACTGGTAGAGAGTCTTGGCTATTAGATAACAGTAAAACAAGTGCTACATATACCACAATTACAAACGTTAAATTACCTAGTTGCCCTACATATGGTACAGGTGAGAAATTTAAGATGGTAAGTAACTGCATGACACCTTATCCATACAGTGATGCGGGATATAGCCATTTAAGAGTTTGCTATACAGATAAATTAACTATCATGATTGAGAATAGCAAAGCTGGAATAAGTTCAGGAGATAGTACATCTAATAAGATTAGTAAGTGTAAAAATTACTTAGTTGGATTAGGTGCTAGTATTAGATATGAGATGGTGACTCAAGAAGAGGTTCCTGTAGTAGTAGACTTCTTTGTTGGAGATCATTTTGAATTAGGCAACATAGGTGATGGGAAAGATACTTGCAATACTAAGACTGGCGAAGTTAGATTTGAGACTAAACCAGTATTTGATGAAAATGACAGATTGATAACTAGACTTCCGATAGGAGTACATAAAAAAGCCTATGGATTAAGAGTTGACCTGGATAGTGATACTTTTACTAGACTTGGAGATGCAACGGGTTCAACTTTAGATAATTTCTATGGATATCAGCCCTGGTGCAATATGTATCGTGATGTAATAGAGGGTCAGCATATGGTAAAAATACCTTGCTTCTACTACAAGAGAGTGCCAGTTAAAGTCGAAGACATTCCTCAGTCAGCAGACAATAATGAAATAGGACAACAGCTTGTAGTATGGGAAGATTGGATTAGTATGTATCCATATGAGGACTACTATGTACATCCAGCTTTTATTAGGAATGGAAAAGTTGTACCTTATATCTATTTCTCAGCTTACGAAGGAAGTATATTTGATACATCTGCAAATGGCTATTTGTATAATGATGAACAAGTGGCAGATTTTAACGAAGATTTATTATGTAGTATTCCAAATGCAAAACCATGTTCGGGTAAAACACAGAATTTAACCATTGAGAATTGTAGGAAGTTAGCCAATAACAGAAGTAAGAATAGTGGGTATGAATGGTTCCAACAAGACTTTACTACTGTAAGTGCCATACAGATGCTAATTGCAATTGCTTGTGGAAATTATGATTGTCAAGGTAGTATTGGTCGTGGTGCAGTAGATATAACTGACAATCCCAACACTGAAAACAACTCGTTGAAAACAGGTGAGACTCAATATATGGGAATTAAATGTGGTTATAATGGTACAAATGGTAAATCAAGCGTTAATGCGTTTGGTATCGAAAACTTCTGGGGGAATATTTGGAAATTTGTAGATGGGTTTGTAATTGAAGCCAAAGGTATCCACCAAGGATGGGTTAGCAACGATGACTTAACAGTAAATACAGGTAACAACAAGGATAATTTGGGATTCACTATGAGTAAAGCAAATGGTTATATGAGTAGAATGGGATGGGATAACAACATAGATTTCGCTTTTGTACCTACGGCTACTAAATCTGGCGAACCTATAAGCAAAGATTATTTCTATCAAAATAATACATACGGAGGTTTTTTGATTGCCCTTCTGGGTGGCAGTTGGGCTTATGGCTCGTCTGCTGGCTGCTTCTGTTGGTATGTGACTGCTGCCGCTTCTCATCGTGATCGTTCTATCGGCGCCCGCCTTGCTTGTATTAAAAAATCATATAATTAAATTATTTAAATAAAAATTAAATAAAACTATTTACAAGTATAATAATATATAGTATTATACAAATATCAACACGAAGCGACAAAAAGATATGTAAATATTAGAGGACATTTTTAATAAAATGTTTTGTAATATAGGCAATAGATTTTTTTGATTACCCATCTAGGTAGCAATTGGAATAATGACTCGAATACTAGCTACTTCTATTGGAATGTGAATAATACCACTTCTAATCGTAATCGTTCTATCAGCACCCACCTTACTTGTATAAAATTAATTATGTGGGATATTGCCTTACCTCTTGGTAAAACACAATACAGGTATTCAAAAAAAGATGTATTAGTAGGTAATAAACTCGAAAATTCGTCAAATATAATACAAGAAGAAAGAAGGAATTTCTATGAAAAGAATAGGAAACTTATATGAAAAAATATACGACCTTGATAACTTAAAGCTTGCACACATAAATGCGAGAAAGGGTAAAGGGTGGTATAAAGAAGTACAAATGATAGATGAAGAACCTGAAAAGTATTTATTAGAATTACAGCAAATGCTTATCAATAAAACATACAAAACAAGTGAATATGAAAGCTTTATCAAAAATGATAAAGGTAAAGAAAGAGAAATATTTAAATTACCTTACTTTCCAGATAGGGTATGTCAATGGGCGATATTACAAGTAATAGAACCTTATTTAATGAAAAATTTAACTACAGATACATATTCGGCAATTCCTAAACGTGGCATACATCTAGCTTTAAATAAATTAAATAAAAGTTTGAGAGAAGATATAACAGGCACACAATATTGTCTTAAAATAGATGTGAGAAAATATTATCCTAATATCAATCAACAAATTATGATTCAGAAGTATAATAGATTATTTAAAGATGGGGATTTATTGTGGCTATTAGAAGAGATTATAACATCAACTGAATCAGGGATACCTATTGGAAATTATGTATCTCAATGGTGCGGTAATTTATATTTATCTGATTTTGACCACTGGGTTAAGGAAGATATGAAAATTAAACATTATTTTAGATACATGGATGACTGTGTATTTCTTGCCAGTAGCAAAGAAGAGCTGCATGAGTTGAGAATTAAAATAGAAAATTATTTAAATGATAACCTAAGACTTGCCTTGAAAGATAACTGGCAGGTCTTTTCTGTTGATATAAGAGGGGTAGATTTTGTAGGATATAGATGTTTTAGAAAATACACTTTGCTTAGGAAATCTACTTATAAGAACCTACGTAAGAAAAGTAACTACATCAAAAGAAAACTTAAAGTTGGTGGTAAGATGACTTATTCAGAGTGGTGTAGCATGAACAGTTATAAAGGATGGTTAAAGCATGGAGACTGTCACAATTTAGAAGAAAAGTATATCGGAGAATTAAAGAAAGATTTACGAAAATATTATAAAGAGGAAGTGATTAAGTGCAAAAAATAAAAGCTGATATAAAATATCATGAGGATGGAGAAAAGGCATTAGTTACTTCGGTAACAGATAAAATCAACATTTTACAGGATACATTTGTAGTGAATAGTGAAGATGGTGGAGATAGAGAGGTTGAGATTAACAATTATCATTTTGAAGAGGGTAAGATTAATGATGGGGTAACAAGTTATCACAGTGAACACACTGTAGAAAGTGGCTCTCCAACAGGAGAAGAGTATACAACATCTCAAATTAGTCATATATATTATAGGTTTGAATTACTTAAAAAATCAAATGATGCCAGTTGGAGCATGATTGGAAAGTTTGTAGATAGCAGTTCTTGGCTAGGGTTAGGCAATGGTAATAATATAGTAAGATTTTATGATGGAGTAAACATACATAATGGTTCATTAACAAAGCCTATGACCAATACTATTTTTGATGTTCATATTATAGTAGATAAATCAAACAAGGAAGTAACCTATGAGGTTTCTCATGAAGGGGAAGTAGTGTTAAATGTTAAAACAGTTATAAATATTGTGGATAAATTTAAAATTATGTTTGGAAACTCAAACCCTCAAATTCCACAAGCTGTAATATATGGAAGTTTCATTTGTAGTCGTGTACTAACTCCTAAAGAAGTGAATCACACTTTTAATGTAATAAGCAATTCTAAAGATATAAGAATCTTGGATGATAAAACCATTATTTTAGATAGAGAAGAGTGTACAGAGATAGAAACTTTATCGACTCAAGCACAAGAGGAATGTAAGCTACTTAGTGGGGTGATAGAGGGGGCTACTGTTAAGAATTTTTTAGGAGAAAGTCTAGCAAAAGATGCTTATTGGGAAGGTGATACCAACACTGTAAACTACAGAAGGTATTTGATAACAGGAGTGCAAAATACTGTAAAATATACTTTTAAAGCTATTTGGAATGGTATCATAGAAAATCTAACAAGAGATGCTAGGTTTATTCTTGAGTATTATAGCGAGATTCAATCTAAGTGGGTGGCAATTAAGGAGTTTAATCAAGGGAATATAACAGATTTTAATTTAACATTTACACTTCCTAGTGACTGTACGCATCTTAGATTTAATGTATATGGTCTTGGAGGACGTGGTAGCTGTGATATTTTAAAATATTATCCTCATCCTATGATACTAGAAGGAGATTGGACTAATACAGATATAAGTATAGGATTAGGTCTTAACTCCACAGAAGCTACGATAGAAGTTGATGACATAAAACACAGTATTTATGACCCTATTATTAGGGGAGAAACTAAGGTAATGAAAAATGGTGTAGAGGTCGAACCACAAGTAGGAGCTACTTTGGTGAGTTTAAGTAGTACAGATAGTAGTTTGCCTAAATTGGGAAGTACACCTACTGTGAGTGATACGATTGACATGAGAAGTGGAATTTGTACATTGAATACGAAAGAAGTATCCTTGGGTTCTTTATCAAATGGTGTCGTTGAATCATTTGATGGAGTAAAAAGATTTCGCTTCCTTACTGATTTATTTAGTGATGCAAACTTATCATCCCAAAATACAGATGGCAATGGATTTTCAAACATTGCCAAAGTTAAGAGTGGGGATATAAAAAATACAGAAAATGATTATATTAGAATAATTTCTAGTAGGTTGTACTACTATGTCCATCCGAGTGATACAAGGACACTAGAGGAGATAACCCAACTTGTTAGAGGTGGATTAGTAAGATATCAATTAGCAACACCTGTCACACAACAATTAACTTCACAACAAATGGACACATACAATCAACATAAAAAAGCTATTGAACTATCTAAAGTCGGAGACATTGCTGACGAATTAATTTTAAATGAAGATGGTAGTGGAACTTGGATTAAGAGACTTGGTAGCGGTGTGTTTACAGGTGATGAGTGGGCTTATTATGACTCTCCAACTGCTACCACCACAAGAGGTATAGTATGGAATGCCGAAGGTGTAATGGTGGGGATGCCAAACACCCCTCTATCAATATCCGATAGATTTGAACATGTTCGTGGTGGAACAAAAGACCCAAATAAATATTACTTTTCAAACAAAAATATACTTTTGACTTTGGAAGAAACTAGTATAGAAAGGTTCAAAAATAATTTAAACCAAAATAATTTTAATATTATCTACCAACTAGCCAATCCAATAACAACTCATGTCCCACCTCATTTAATGCCACAAATCATACTAGAATAAAACATCATATAATAGCAATTATCTGGTGAATCATAATCGAATAAAAATATCAAGGAGTTAAAAGTAAAATTTTAACTCCTTTTTGTATGCAAAAAATTATAAAAAGAAAGGGTGAAACCTTTGTCGAAAAAATTGAAATTCTCCATTGGTGGGGCTGTAAAGCCTAGCAAATGGAACATGAATGTAATAAGTAATATCAAGTCGCAACTCTTTAGAGAAGAGAATAGTATCCAAGTTGGAAATAAGGTAAAAGGAAGTTTTGAATTAACTACTGATATTCAGCCAGAGCTAAGAAAGGTTGGAGATGTTACAGATGATTTTGAGATATTAGAATCTGGAGAAGTGGTCTTAAATAAAAGGACACAAATCAATGATGATTGGACTATATCAGCTAGAGAAACACAAGTTGATATGAATGGTGATAAAGAAAATGAAATCCATACAGCAGTAAGTGAAGATGGTAGTGATATTATCATCGAAGATGGTGTTGTAGGAGAGGTTCAAGGATTAAGCATAGAGGGTAGAACTGTTAAAAGTGGTATAACAAGGATTATAGATGATACAATTTCTAGCTTGAAACATGAAAAATATACAATTCCAATGTCCAACAAAAATATACTTATTTTTAAGGTGGAGGACAATACGAACGAAGAATCAGTGCAATTGCAATACGAAATTAAAAATTTATCCACAGGGGACAGTGGATGGTATAATTCCGAAGTTCCAGTTGGTGATGGAATCATAAAAATAGATTTACACTATTGGAGCAACACTGATACAGAAGTAAAATTAATTAAAATCAGTAGTTTTCCTAAAAATTGTAAACTTTCATTGATTAGTATGATTAATAAAAGTGACGAACCATTCATTAATGATTTTAGTGTTCCTATAACCTCATTAACATCTACCCAAGCTGTAGTAGAAAATAATGGTGTAAAATACACCTTTTACGACCCAGTTGTTAGGGGGGAGACTAAAGTTGTAGATGGAAAATTAGTGAGTTTAGAGGGTGGTATTAAGGGATTACCTAGCTTGGGAAGTGTTAGTGGTGTTTGTGATGAATTAGATTTGACTAGTGGATTACTAATAAATAGAACATTTGAAATAATGTTGGATTCAAATTCAAACATTACTCAAAACCAAGCTGGAACAAAAGAAAAAACACTATACTTTACTTTCTCTCCATCACAACTTGCTTTTAAAGATAGAGTTCCTTGTTGTAATAATTTTAAGGGCAATATTTCCATTTACTCACAAGATGTAGAGGGAATTAAAATTGGGGGAGGGGGACTTGTTGAAATCAGAATCCTTAAATCAAAACTCACCACACTAGACGTAAATGGATTTAAAGCATGGCTACAAACCAACCCAACTACAGTTAGATATCAATTATCAGAACCAATCACCCAACAACTTATGAAAGAGCAAATAGAATCATATAGTCAACATAAAAAGCAGATTTTATTGTCGAAAGTTGGAGAGGTTGCTGATAAGTTTGAGATTAAAGAAGATGGTAGTGGGGTTTGGGATAAGGAAGTTTTTGAATATATAATGACTGGCAATGAATCTTTATCTTTATATAATCCTATGGAAACAGATACGGTACAAGGATTCTATTTTATACCTAAAGTAACGAAACTCAATAAACCCGATAGTGCAATATCAAATCAAATTCCTAACATTAATTGGGGTGATTTTGTAGCAAACAAAATACCCAACACAATGTCTACAATAGAAAATAGTTATATTTATTTCTGTATAGATAAAACACAAACACCTTCTGAATACATTAAGAGTAGATTTGATGCAGGCAATCCAGTTGTTGTGCAATATCAACTAGCCAATCCAATCGCTACTCACATCCCAAAATCAATCATGCCAACTATCCCAACCGATAAAATAAATATTCTACAAGAAGAAAATTAAATAAATTAATTAAAAGTAAGAGGTGATCAAATAAGATTACCTCTTTTTGTTATGCAAAATTTTACATATAAAGGAGACAAAGAAATGGGAAGACCAACAAAACATAACCATTTAGGAATAGAAGAAAAGAGACACTTATTTAACCCTGACAACGTGCAGCTACTAGATGAATTTATTATGTACTTAGAAACGACAGGCAAGAAAGAAGGAACGGTGAAAGGTTATCGTAATGATATAGAGATCTACTACGTATGGAATTTAGAGAAGAATAAAAATAAGGCATTTACAGATACAACTAAGAGAGAGTTTATGTTCTATCAAAACTTCTGTATCAAGCAATTACAGGTAAGTTCTACTAGATATAGAAGAATGAGAAGTGCTTTATCGAGTATGGCAAACTATGTGGAAAATTTATTAGACGATGTATATCCTAACTTTAAAAATACGGTAAATCGTGTGGAAGCACCTCCTAAATCAGAGGTAAGACAAAAGACAGTATTTGAAAAGGAAGATTTACAATCGCTATTAGACCATCTAGTAGAGAAAGAAGATTATCAAAAGGCATGTGCAGTAGCATTAGGAATGGCAACAGGAAATAGGAAGTCTGAACTACTAAGATTTAGAATGTCTCACTTTGTAGATAACAATATTGTATTAGGATGTTGGTGGAAAACACATGATAAGTTGGCCATTAAAGGAAGGGGAGACCATAGAGCACATAGATATGCTAGGATTTCTCAGTTAAAACCATATTTGGATTTATGGATAAAGCAAAGAGAAGAGTTAGGGATAGATTGTGATGAAATATTTGTAACTAAGAAATCTGGCGTATGGACTCCAATTACAACTTCTGGATTAGATGGATGGGCAGAAAAGTTTACAGAGATTTTAGGGAAAAATTTTTACTGGCATAGTCTACGTCACTATTTTACTACCCAACTCAGCAAGGAAGGGTTACCTGCTGACGTAATTAAGGACATTATATTCTGGTCGTCATTAGATATGGTTCAACTATACAATGACGAAGATGCTGATGATAAGATGTCAAGATATTTCAATGAAGATGGAACAGTAAAGAAACAGACCACGGATTTAGGAAGTTTGTAATAAAAATTAATTAAAAATTAAAGGAAGGATGTGAAGCCTTTGAGTAATAAAATAAAGTTCTCCGTGGGTGGTGCAGTTAAGCCGTCTAAATGGACTATAAATGTAATCTCGAACATAAAGTCTCAGCTACATAGAGAAGAAAATTTAATAAGTGTCGGTGATAAGGTTAAGGGCTCATTTGAATTGACTACAGATATCCAACCAGAGCTACGTAAAGTAGGAAATACAACAGATGACTTTGAGACACTTAAAGATGGTGATGTAGTATTAAATAAACGTACTCAAATTAATGATGACGATTGGACACTATCTACTAGACCTACACAAGTAGGCATGATTGGTAAACCTGTGAATGGAGTACCACAAATTCAACCTACTACACAAGATGGATTGAATAGGATCAATGTAACAGATAAATTGAAGCCTAGTCTATTGAAAGCATTATACCCTGTAAGAAAATTAATTAATGCAGTTATACCAGTAGGTAATATTCTCAAAAAGGTATCTGTAAAGGTAATTGCTTGTAATGAGCAAGGTGAAAATGAAACTACTCCTACACTTACGTTATACAAGCCAAAGATTGATAATTGGACATATATCGTAGCTGGCAATAAAGTCGCAATGGGGTGGACTGACATTACACCTGTAGATAGGCAATACAAGGTGAGATACAAAATTGATGAGGGAGAATATCAATATGCTACCCTAGAAGGTGATTTGACAGCTACAGGCAAAAAATATACATATGAGATACCTCTACTAGATACTCAATCCGTAGAAGTTAGTATTTGCATTGTAGATGATAAGCAAGACCATATCTATTCTAATCCTATCATTATGTCTAAGGCTAACGATGTGAATTTAAAACCTCCTACTGGATTTACCTATGAGTGGGTAAGTAAAAATGAATTAAAGCTAAAATGGAATGACATTTATACAGTAGACGATGACTATGAATTGCTTTATGCCATTGATAGTGGGGAAGAGGTAAGTGTAATCATACCTACTAAATCTAAGCCTAATATCACGGATATACTAGAACATACTATCACACTTACAGAATTACAGACAGTGGCAGCTAGAGTGAGAATGAGATGGCATATGAACAACTCGGAATTTGCTACCCAGACTATATTGCATAACTTAGCTAGACCTGAAAATATCAGATTTGAAATTGTTAAAGAGGGTACTAAGGTATCATGGGACGCTTCTCCTTTAGCTGAATCTTACAAGGTATATATTGAGGGTAAAGAGTTAGCAAATGTAACCACGACAAGTACAGTCATTACAGAGGAGTTAAATGGTGATGTATATGTAGTAGCACATAAGCAACATTTTATATCTGATCCATCTGACCCTATATTCATCAAATCAAAACCTAATCATCCTGTTAATATCAATGCTAAGTTTGAAGAAACTATTGATGGATATACATTTAATGTGTCATTCATGGATAATTCAGCAGTGGAGAGTAGTTATAGGATGGAGTATTCAGTAGATGGTGGTACCACTGAGATTATGACTATTAATAGTACAGAGTATGAACAGGGCACAGTTGTGACATTTACCTTTACAACTCCTGATATTACAGACCATATTAGCATAAGAGTCATATCCATCAATGAGTTGGGCGAGAATGATATGGCTGAACCTATCAATATTTATGTGTCACCTCAGCCTAGATGGTCATACTTAGTAACTCCTAGACAAATTATCCTAGATTGGGAGGACAAATTTGACTTTGAAACAGGATACAAAATTCAGTATCGTGTAAATGGATTGGACTACGTATATGACACAGTAGACTCTAGTGAGGTTGAATTAGGTGGAAGAGTGCAGTATAGATTTCCACTGGGACTATTTGATACTGCTACAGTAAGAATATGCTGCGTGAGTAATCAAGACCATTTCTATAGTAAACCCATTGCAGTAAGTAGAGATAGAGATACTACAATTATACCTCCTCCAGATTTTAAACATAGATGGACTGGAAATGGTGGAGTTGAGTTTAGTTGGTTAGATGACTATAAAGTAGAAAATGGATTTGAATTTACATATCGTATCAATGACGGACAGGAAATTACAGACTGGATACCCACTGAGTCAAAAGAAGGTAGTCAAGTATATAAGATATCTAAACAGCTAAATGATGGAGATAGAATGGATGCTAAGGTTAGGATGGTTTGGGATATTAACCAGTCCGAATATGGCAGTATCTCTATTATATATCTACCTACTGAGGCAACTCCTATCAAGGGATTGTGTAGGGAAAGGACTGATGCAGGTGCCAAGATTATGTGGCATCCTCAAGCTGGTGTAGAGAAGTATATAATGACATATCAACGTAGTGGTAGTGAACCTACTGTAATTGAAACTCAAGATGACTGGCACTTTTTAAATTTTGATTATAAAGACAATCGTGAGATTATGATTTATGTTCAGGCATTAATGAGTGGAGGTACCATATCACCAATCGAGGAGAAAATGATGTTTGTGCCATTTGAAGATGTATATTCTATATTTACTGAGATATATACAAAGTGTAAGGATAAATATCACGTTAATCAAGTAGTCTACTTTGAGGGTACTAAGTTAAGCGCACCTGTAAATCAAATTTTCTCCACCGATACAATATATAAGGCGTTTATTAATCAGATTAATATGAATCCATTCACTATGGAAAAGTACGATATCTTCTCAGAGATATCGAATGTGGGCTATAAACAGTCATATGACATTGACTCTAGGATATCAAACTATAATTTACTGTTTGGTGAGCATGGTGTGACACAAGTATTCTCTAATAAGATCAAAGATGCTTATAGCGTTTGGAATAATATATATACCGTAAATAGAAATAAATACCCTATCAATATGATGATAACGAAGCCTCGTATAGTGAAAATGGGCGATAGTATCACTGCTGGGCATCCTGGATACTGGAGTGAGTCGCAAACTGGGAATCCTCAATCACAATATGGCTATTGGCTCAATTTAAGATTACGTGGAAATTATGAAGTAATAAATAAGGGATATGGGAGGGACACATCTAAACTATTATTAGATAGATTTGAGTCCACATTAGCCCCTCTAGGTGCCGACTTCTGTATTATACAAATAGGAACAAATGATCTATTCGAAAGCCAGAAATTCGCACCGAATGACCAAGAAGTTTTAAATCAATATTTAGCTTCATTAAGAAACAACACAATACAGTGTGTTCAAATATGTAGGAAATTAAAAGTAGTTCCTATACTTGGTAATCTTATACCACGTACAGGTTTTAAGGGTATGTACAGAGAGGCACTATGGGCACATAACGATTGGATTATGGAATATTGTAATGAAAACCCAGACGTATTATATGTCGATTTCTATAATGCGGGAAAACAGAATATACCACCCACACCATTAGAAGACCCTAAATTAAATTGGGGCTTATATAAGTGATTATATATAGAAAATCCAGAATAACAGGGAAAGTCCTTAGAGTCATAATTACTAAGTGTTAGAGAAATCGAAGCATGGCATTGCTAATCACAATGGTATAGTAACAAGATTATGAATTGGATAATCCTGTGACATAGACCTAAATCAGAAATGACAAGGTAAGGTTGCAACGACTATCAATGGACAACTTGAAAAAGTTGATGGTATAGTCTACTCCCCTAATAAATATCGGGAAACCGAGGGTATAAAGGAATGAACCAGGGGCAATGTCGCCTCAATATGACGGTAAAGTGTATTGCTGTCACTAAACCTTTTGAATTGCTGGAAAATCCTTAGAGCCTTATAAACTACAACGTAATTGGAAACGATAAGCGTGAAAGTTAAAAATTATAAGGATTGGATAATCAGCAGGGAAATCTCTTAAATTAAAATAAAAAATAAGTTGAAAATCTCTTATCTAAGGCATATAATTAAATTATTTAAAGGAGGTGTAAAATGAAAAATCTAACGTATGAAGATGTTAAAAAGCATATAGAAAGTTTTGGATACGAATTAATTAGCGATGAATATAAGAATAAAAGAGAAAAAATAACAGTTCAGTGTGATAAAGGACATAGGTATGATGTTGCATTTAGCAATTTTGAAAAAGGTAGAAGATGTCCAATATGCAGCGGTGGAGTTAGACTTACATATTCAGAAGTTAAAAAATATGTAGAAAGCTTCAATCAGAAACTTATAAGTACAGAATATACAAATGCAAAAACAAAACTCGAAATCGAATGTGAGTATGGTCACAGATATTATATTTCTTTCGACTGCTTTAAATCTAAGAAAATGAGATGTCCATCTTGCAAAGGAACTCACAAGTATTCATATAGCGAAGTAGAAGAATATGTAAATGAGCAAGGATATAGGCTTGTAAGTAATGAGTACAAAAGGATCAAGGAAAAAATCACTTTGGAATGCCCTAAAGGACATTTGTATAATGTAACTTTCTACGATTTTAAAAATAAAAACAGGAGATGTCCTATATGCCAAGGATTGGAAAGACATTCTTACGATTATATAAAAGAGTATATTGAAAGTTTTGGATATATTTTACTTAGCGAAGAATACATTAATAGAAAAACAAAGCTGGAGATTATGTGTCCAGAGGGTCACGTATATTGGGCATCATTTGATAAATTTAAAATTGGTAGAAGGTGTCCATATTGTAATGGAAATCATATATACTCACACGAAGAGGTCAAAGACTATCTGGCTACTTTTGGTTATAAATTATTAAGTGATACCTATGTAAATGTTATTTCTCCAATAAAAATTATGTGTCCAGAGGGTCACGTATATACTACCATATTCTATAACTTCAACAAAAAGGGAACAAGATGTTATAAGTGCACCATGGAAAACTTGGGCTATTCATATGAATATGTAAAAGGGTATATTGAAAGTTTTGGTTATAAATTATTAAGTGATACCTATGTAAATAGCAAGGAAAAACTTTTGATAGAATGTGATAAAGGGCATAGGTACGAACAATGCTTTGACGTATTCAAAAATGCCGAATGCCGATGTCCTTCATGCACTGGGACATTTAAGTATACTTACGATGAAGTGGATTCATATATTTCATCATTTGGTTATAAACTTATAAGCAACGAGTACGTTAATAATAGGGGAGAAATTGAAATCATGTGTGACAAGGGGCATATCTACAAAACTAATTTTTCCAACTTTAAAAATGGAAAAACAAGGTGCCCAATTTGCAATGAGTCAAAGGGTGAAAGATATATATCTAGTATATTAAACAAGTATGACATTGATTGCATAAAACAAAAACGATTTAGTGAATGTGTATATAAGAACCCATTGCCGTTCGATTTTTATATTTCATCATTAAATACCTGCATTGAATATGATGGTGAGCAGCATTTCATACCCTTCGAATACTTTGGAGGAGATGAGGGCTTGATGATGACACAGTTAAGAGACGGAATAAAAGACAGTTACTGCGAAGACAATGGAATAAAACTTATCAGAATTCCATACTGGGATTTTGATAATATAGAAGAGATATTGATAAGAGAGTTAAACTTAGATAAGTAATTTTAATAAGAGATACCTCCAACGGCTATCGAAAACACATAGAAATATGGAAGTGAGTAGAGTAGGTTCAAGCGAACCGAAGTGGAAGGGGCTTAGAAATAAGCTAAGATATAGTCTAATCTATATGGAAACATATAGAAGTTCATAGGAGAACTGCATGAGAGGTAGCGAACTCATGTGAATACATTGGATACAGTCTATGACGAATATGGAAATGTAGTAGTAATCGGGAATGGTAGAGAGAAATCTCATGCCGTCTAGTCTAGCAATAGGTTAGATTATCAGTGGGCAATATCGGTAGAGGTGTCAAGTACATAATACCGAGATAACTATAAAAATTAAAGAGTTTATAGAATCGTAGAGCATAGGAAATGAACCTATGCTTATTTTGCATGTAAAGAAATAAGCATAGAATATAATTTTCCCAAGAGTGTCCACCACCCTAATTGAGTATTATCAATGGGTGAAAATGTATGCCGTACTATATGGCGACATATAGAAGCTAGGATAAAAAGCCTAGTGATAACAAGATAGATCCATCCCAACGTAGCTGGCTATAAGCTCATGGGGGAGGCAATCCCATTAAAATATTTCCAAACAATGAATGAAGGTATCAAGTTATACCTTGATCCTGAATGTACTATAGAAGAAAAAATTGATGAGACAAATCTTATCAATAAAACTTACGTAGTTACATTCCCTAACGTAATAAGAGGTAAAAAGAAATCTACTATTAGATACATCAAAAACTGTGGTACGGATCAACTTATGTATGTACTCTATCCAGCTACTCAAAAAGAAGGTAAGACAACTATGATACTTAACAATGAGGGTGGAGAGACAGAGTACGTAAATGGTGATTTATCATACAAAGGTGTACACAGAGTAGAAATATTCTTAGAAGTAGAAAAGGAAAGTGAGAATCCAGAAATCAAGCTAGGATTAGCTAGTAGAAGGATTGTTCAGTAAATAAGGGAGGCATCATAGCCTCCCTATAGAAAGGAGTAATTGAATGGCAGTTAATTTGAAATATTACTACCTAGAGGAATCAAGCGGACTAGAAATACCTATCAAAGATAATGCTAGTAGACCAGATTTAGGGCCTACTGTAGAGTTTGGTGCTTTATTTAGAGGTAATCAAGCTAAGGTAGGTATCAAAATATTTAACGAAGGTGACACGCCTACTGCATTTACAACAGCTAGTATAGGTGAATTTAACATGGATGGTGAAGTATATCCTGATGCTTACAAGTGGAAAAAAATATCACTATCTAAAACAATGGGATTTGAAACTAGGATTAGTCTACCAGACATTCAACCTAACAGTTGGATGACAGGTAAGGATATCTTTACAGAGGACTTTAGCAAGTACCCACCCGATCTAGGTGTGCAGCCAGATATTGACTGGAAGCTGTGGGGTGGAAATCCTAAAACATGGGAGATATATTCAGGATATTTACAACATAATACAGATAATCAAACAGGTAGGGCATTGTGGGACGCTTTGCCAACAGCTAAAGATTATGAGTTTTCCACTAAGATTACCGTACGTGACGGTGTGTGGGCTGGATATATCATGCGTGACGATGGAGATTACAATACTGGATATATCGTGCTGGTACAAGGTGATGAGAAGTATTTCCCTAAAGGTATGAATAAAGGAGAAGGTGTACTTCAAGTATGGAGTGGAAAATTTACCGATGGAATTGATAAATGGACTTTATTATATCAGTCCAAGTCAATTGGTATCAGAGGCACACACGATTATTTCAAAGTAAGATTAAAGGATAATAGATTTGATTTTTGGTATAAGGATGAGAAAGCACAATCTCCACTCTATTCCTTTATAGATATGGATAATACATATACAAAACAAGGTAAGCCTATCTTATGTACTCATGCTGGAAACGGTAGTACGCTAATTTACTTTGACGATATTCGTATGGAAGTAGAAACAGAGTCAGGGGTACTATGGGTAGAAAACAATGTAGGGTTAGATACAGAGTCATTCGGTAAGAATTATACCCTACTCAATGTAGATTATGGTGGTTGAAAAATTATTTAAATGGAGGTGATATAAATGGCAATACAATTACAATTTCTAGGTGAGGATGGGAATCCTATCTCACTAGAACATCCTGATAATGGTGGTGGACTTAATATAGGTACATCAAGGCGTGGAGTAGCAAATATAAAGAAATTTAAAATTAAAAATGTAGGTGATATTACTGCAAAGGATTTGATTATTACATCTGAGCCATTGAATTTATCTACAGAGGTGGACGAAGTAGAATATCAAAAGCAGCTTAAAGCAGTGAAGTGGAAGACTTTCTCTAAGTATGAGGATGGTACATTTGTGAAATCTCTTAATCTAGGTAACGTTTCTCCTAATGGATTTGTAGAGGGAGAAAAGACTATGGATGTAGTATTTACTTCGGAAGATAAGTGTGACATGAAAGATGTGTGGACTGCTGGTACTACAGAGTTCAGACTAGGTGAAATGAGATTTAAGAAGTTAGATGATACGGCTAAAGGTCAGATAGCTAAACGTATCAGATATTCCAAAGGTAACAGTTGTAGAGACTTGACTATAAGTTTCAAGGTGGAGTTCAATGCTACTACAGAAGGTCAGGAATCAAGCAAGCCATTCTTCGGTGTACCTGTTAGGATTAATAGTAATAATAATGATAGAGGATACATGTTTATCATGCACTATGATAGAAACAATGGGAAATTTATAGTAGCAATACATACTGATGCTAAAGGTATGGTTGATAATATGAATCGTGATTATGGTACTAAGAAGTTTCAAATAGTTGTACCTACTATATTAGATCCTAAGAAAGAAGTAACATTCAAAGTATATAACAATGCACAAGGGCAACCTACCTTTGAGGTACTGTATGATGGTAAAAACTTAGAATTAATGGATGCTAAGGTTACAAGTATTAGAGGAAACGCATTGAGTGACAAGTCTGATACTGCATATAAGGGTAAGGGTCAATGGTTTAATGACTTATCATTATATGATGGAGACTTTTATCTTGCACTATCATATATGAAATTTACCACTGAGGAAGAGGAACAGTTTATTTATATGAAATCTTACCTAGATGATACTGCTGAGAATAGGACTAAATATTTAAGTTCTGCAATAGTAAGCTACATAGAAGATTAGAGGAGGGATTAGAATGGGAAATAAGCTACCATGTAATCTCCCTTTTAATTTGGGTGGAGGAGGAAGTAAAGGACTAACTCTACCTTTTAGATTGCCTGGAAAACTGGGAGGAAGTAGTGGAAGTGGTGGACTAAAGCTCCCATTTAAACTCCCTGGTAAGCTAGGTGGAAATGTCGTACAGAGAAAGAGTATCAAGCTACCAGTTGTAGAAGAGTGTATTTATGCTAATGAGACTAAGAAAGTAAAACTTCCTATCGTTGAAACTACATCAATCGGACACATTAAATTACCTATCGTGGAACAGAGTTGGGTATTCTATGGACTTGTTATAGAAGAAAATATAGTGAGACAAATTTCTAATCCTATTGTGCTATCAGAGGATATTAAAGCTAGGATAATAGCCGACTATGAGATGATTAATGGTAGTGAATTAAAAATATCATGGTATGGAGACAGAGTTGATAGGGTAGAAATCTATGTCAAGATGTCACTAGATGAAGAGTATAACAAAGTAGGAAGTTATTTATGGGAACAAAATAGTGCAGTAATTACACTTGGTAATGGTGAGTTCGATATTTTGCTTAAAGGTGAGGGAGAAACAGGGTTATCTAATGTAAAGACATTAGGGGAACCAACATTTATAGAAGTGGATATTGTACCTGAGATACCAGAGAATGAGAAGATTTTCGATATCGAGGTCAAATATACGAGTGAAATACAAATTAATATTAACTATTAAAATTATTTAAAAGAAAGAGGGATTTGAATATGGCATATGAAGCAAAATTAAATTGGGCTGATGGTATGAGTGTAGAAGCACCTGATATGATTAGGATTGAACAGGGCGTAAAAGATGCACATGATTTATTGGAGGGTGGTGCTGCTGGATTAGATAGGATGCAAAATACAAACTTAGCGAAAGCACTTGCAAAGCTAAGACAAGGCGTACAAACTGAGTTTGCGTTCATTGGGGACTCAATCTTCTATGCGTTTGACTATACTAATGCGACAGGTGATGCAATAGCAGAAGATTGTGTCCCTCATAATGGAAGTCCTTTAACTGGATACAAAAGATGTAGTGTAACCATATATGACTCATTCGCAGATGCAATGAATATAGTGCATGAGGACAAAGTTAGAATTAAGAAGATGGTATATACTGGTGACTGCTTATGGACTGCATATCACAGGTGGAATCCATCAAAGTCAGACGTAGCTTTCGTACTTTTTGGAGTGAACGATAGTGTCGGATCACACATAACTACTGGGTATCATCCAGATTTACCAGATGGGTACAGAGGGAACATTGACCTATTCCAACAAGCAATTAGACGTTTTGTAGAGCGAGAGATTAGAAATGGAACTGCGGTAGTGCTTATGACACCGACTGTTCAGACGTTGAGAATAGAAGGCGTAGATACCGATGGTAGGATTTTAATTGATGCCTATGCTGAGGCTACGAAAGAGGTTGCAAAAGAGTACAACATTCCTGTCATTGATGGATATGAGATGACAAAAAACTTTGGAAATGATATGATGATAGACTTTACTCATTTTACAAAAGATGGATTTAGAAATATTGGCTATAGAATGGCATCGTATTTCACAGGTAAATCACCATTATACCCAATGCCAGTATATGGAGGGTCTTATTTAGGAACACATCCAATAATGGACAATGTGAATATAGCGACTCCTACTGTTCTTGATAGCAATGAAAAGTCTCCTAATATTCCAGTAGTTTTAAGATCTGATGACCTATACGTTGATATAGATAGAATCACTGGTGGATTACAAGCTAACGTTAGTGGAAAGGGTAGTATTACATGGAGTTTCTACTGTCCATATGATGGGATGGTAGTAGTTCCTAGCTTTTATACAGAAAACGAAACTACTGCATTAATTAAGCTTGATTTTGGAGCAAAACAAGGTAAGTGGAATAACTATTGGAGTTATGTATCTACTGATGGAGTTATTGATAGAAATCATGCTGAGTCATCCACAATAGAAATTGGAACTGCATTAATGACTACATCTGGGATTGGAAAGGTTTACTCATTACATACAGTTACAGATGCTTCCAAGCCAGTGATTAAAATTACAAGCAGGGGATGGCACAGTATTACATTTTCCATTAAACCAATAGATAAGGTGCCACAAGTGCAAGGAATAATACCTATGAGTGATATTCCAGAAGACTTCGGGGACGGAGTGTTCAACGTTTATGGACTTAACTTCCTTACTTTAGATGAGTACAAAAGAAAGATAAATGCTCAATAAAATTATTTAAAAAATAGCTATATATAATAAAAGATATGGTATAATATATTATATATAGCTATTTAAGAAGGAGGATATAGTGAGTATATTATACACATGTTATTCAGTACCACTGATGAAATTTCTCACAGTTAAAAAAGGACTGAGGTATGAGTTAGTGGCATTAAATCCAAATACAGAAAAAACATTTTGGATTTTTATAAGAGATGAAAAATTAAATGAAGCACTGAAGGAATGGAGTCTTGGCATTAACTAGGTTTAATATTATATAAAATTTGAAAAGGATGTGTTAAAAATGAATAAGGTTTATTTAGATGAATTACCTGTAAATAAAAATGGTGGAATTGATTGGAGCAAAAGTGTAGGATTTAAAGTTATGGCAATATATAATAGCGTAGAATACATCTTGGAAATAATAAACTATGAAAAGAATAACTTACTTATTAAATATGATGATCGAGAAACTACAATAAAAACATGCTCATTTAGAATTGGTAACATCAAAAAAATAATACAAGCATCAAAATCATTTGAAGATTGGTGCATTGAAAACAATAGACAGGACTTACTAGACAGATGGGATTATGAGTTGAATGACTGTACCCCAAAAGATATCTCATATTCGGTTGGCAAAAAGTATTATTTCAAATGTCATAAATTTAATCCTAACCACAAAAGTAAACTATGTCTTATAAATAGTATAACAAATGCTAGTAGCTACACTATCCTTGAGTGTGAAATCTGTAACTCAATAGGTCAATATTTAATGGATAGGGATGGGAACTTAGATGCTTGGTCTGATAAAAATAAAGTTGATCCATTTACAGTTGCTAGATGCACTCACAAAAAGAACTGGTTTAATTGTCTAAACTGCAAAGAAGAAAAATATATATCATGCTCAAACTATTCTAGGAATGGAATATCTTGTGAATATTGTGGAGATGGTTTTTCTTATCCGAATAAGTTTATGACTAATATGTGCAATCAACTAAACGTTGCGTTCGAAACGGAAAAAGTATTTGATTGGGCAGTAGATAAAAAATACGATCATTATATTATTAATAAAGGATTTATTGTAGAGAATCACGGGATGCAGCACTATAGCGAAACAGGTAGAAATACTGAGAGATCTCTTCAAGAAGAACAAGAGAATGATAAGTTAAAGAGACAATTAGCGTTTAATAATGGGATTGAGCACTATATAGAATTAGACTGTAGAAAATCTGAATTAGAATGGATTAAAAACAGTATAATGAATAGTGAACTTCCTAAGCTGATGAATTTTAAAGAAGATGATATAGATTGGGTAAAATGTCATGAATATGCTTGTGATAGTATCGTAAAAGAAGTTTGTGATTTATGGAATAGTGGAGAGTTTCTAACCGTAACGCTATTGGCTGAACATCTTAAAAGAGACAGGAGCTCTGTAAGGAAACAACTTAAACAGGGAAGTATTTGTGGTTTATGTAAGTATGATCCAAAAGATGAGCAATTAAAAAATAGCAAACGAAAAGGAATAGCCAAAATAAAGCCTATTCAGATACTAAAAGATGGGAAAGTTATAGGTGAATATAATGGAGCTAATGAATTAAGTAACGTTAGTGAGGCTATGTACGGAGTAAAAATGATAGAAGGAAATATACGAGCAGTCTGCTCTGGAAATCAGAAATCATATAGAGGTTTTACATTTAGATATATAGAAAGTAGGTGATACAATGAAGGTTATAGCATTACCACAATATGATAATGGAATAAAGGTATTATTTACAATTAGAGTAGATAAAATACGTGCTGATTTAAACGGTGCTGAGGTTATATTAAAAATGCAGCATAGAGAAACTGGAAGAAAAATCATAAGGAATTGTTCCATAACAGATGCTACAATGGGAGAGTGCCAGTATATTTTAACTTCCGAAGATTTATCTGAGATAGGAGAAATTTCATCTGAATTAGAGACTAGATTTTCAGATGGTAAGATATTATCTGAGTATGACCCTATATTAATAAGGGTAAAAGAAGAGATGATTACAGATGAGAGCAGGAGAAGAGTATCTACTAATGTCAATCCATATTCAAGTGGTGAGGGTAGTAGAGTACTCAATAGATTCTTCGGTAAGTAAATTATTTAAAAAGTTGGCATAAAATATATCTAATTTGAGTATGATAAGATATAGAGAAAATTAGAGAAACTTTTTAAAGAGGTGATTAGTATGAGTATAGCAGCAGTAAATAGAGTAGTAGATTTTAATGAGGTTCAAAAGGGAAAACAACCAGAAGTAATGCCTGGTGACGTAGTATATGTAGAATTAAAAGGTGAAGGCTCAGTCCAGCGAGGATTCCGACCATCGGTGGTGGTAAGCAACGAGAAAGGGTGTAAATTCTCACCTACTTTAACAGTAGTACCATTAACAAGTAAGGTTAAAAAGTACATACCTACGCATGTAGCACTAGGTAAAAATATCGGATTACATACTGATAGTATAGCTTTATGTGAGTCTATTACAACTGTAGATAGGAAGCAAATCAAGAATGGATTGATATGTTCAATTCCTATGAGCAAGATGAAAGAAATTAAAGCTGCTATGGCAATAGCACTTGGTATGGATGAGTAAATTGAATTAATTAAAAGATTAAGAGGCTACATTAGTGTAGTCTCTTTTTGCTATGTAAAATTATAAATGATTATAAAGGGAGAGATTATAAATGGCTAATAAGAAAGTTGATAAACAAGTGATAAATCAAGGTTTAATTCAAAAAGAAAAGAAAAGAAAAGAATTTGAAAATGAAGTTAGAATTGTGTTTGGCAAAGATAATATGGAGAAGTATAACGAGTGGTACTTAAAATCACATCCTAGAAGTAAAAAGGCACCAATATCTTCACCAATACCAATATTACTAAATGCGTTTATAGCCAAGGTAAGGCTTGCTCAGAACTCGGAAAAACAAAAGTTCCATGATTATGCTATGTGGGTATTCAGAGAGCTAAATTTACCTAAATTAATGCTGGAAGAATGTGAAGTTGAATACCATGCCACATTCCCAACCAAGACTAGAAGAGATAATGATGGGATATGTCTATCATCTAAATTTATAGGAGATAGCTTAACTGAATGGGGTATGTGGGAAGACGATGACTATTTACATATTAAAAGGCTTATATTCTCATCGGGATATGAAAAAGGAATTAGGAAGATTGAAGTAATTATAAGATATTAAATTAATTAAAAGGAGATTAAATCGTATGCCAAAATTAAATAAAATAAATCCAAGTGATATAATTGATACATTACATATAGTAGAGGTTTCAGAGGAGACTGGAAACGTAGTTGAATATACCAAGTCAGTATATAGTGCTGAAGCTAAGGAAAAGATGGAAGAAAATAAAAATATAATACTAAGCCAGAAGGAGCTACACGTATATCTCAAAGAGGAGTATGGCAACTTCTTTTTCTATTTCTACAACAAGCTGGATACTTATGACATTAAGCCACAATATAAATTGAGATTCCTATATCTAGCTAGTCATCTTGATTACAATAATGGGAACATGATTATTCGTGGCGAACATAACATGAAAATTAGACTCAATAAGGAAACCATGAGGGATATCCTAAAACTAAAAGACACGGAATTTAGAAAGACAGTTAAAGCACTTACTGATTGTGGTCTACTAATTAAGGATGGGAAGCATTATGATTTGAATACTGATTGTAGTGTAAAGGGAGAAGTACCTAAGAATAAAAAGGATTATACGAGGGTGTTTATCAAAACGATTAGAAATTTATATGATAAATGTGATCCAATAAGCCATAAGCAATTATATTACATATTTAAAATACTTCCACTTGTAAATTTACAATTCAATATTCCATGCAGGAATACGGAGTGTGAAACAATAAGAGATATACATCCACTTACAATGACTGAAATATGTAACGAGATAGGATACAATAGCACTCATGCCAGTAGACTATGGAAAGAATTAAGAGGATTTAAGGTAGATGATAATTATGTGCTATGTAAACATTCCATAGACGATAAGGAGTATTTGGCTATAAATCCAATGGTGTATTATGCAGGAACTAGAATAGACAATGTGAAATACTTAATTGGTATATTTGATATGGTTAAATAATGCTTTAGCCATTTTGTGACAGTTTTGATATTGGTACTAGCCATTTTGTGACAACTATTTTTGAACAAGATGTGGTGTTACATATGGCTATTTTATCAAAAAGTGGTCGTCTGTTTCTCTTTGTATATAGGTATAGGTAGGTGGTGTGAATAGGAATATAGCTATGATGCTAATTTTTAATTTGCATATATATGATTATTTAGTTATAGAGAAATTTGATGTAATATTTGAGTAGCTTGCTACGAAAATCCGTTTGGTCAAGGCTTTCGGAAAGGCTTGTTAGAGAATGTAGGAACGTAGTGACGTACATTGTCTTACGTAGTATGGTATAAAGGAGTGAGGATAAAATGAGTGAACCAAAATATAGGTACTCAATTTCAATAGGGAGTACTAAACAGAGATACGCTAAAAAGGCAAAACGCAAGAAGAGGATATCATATAAGGATAGATATGTACAGCAGAAGAAGTTTAATGAAACTGTATCTACTAGACTAGAGAATATAAGAAAGAAGTATGAACGTGAATTTGAGAGTCATTTAGACTATTACAATGAGACAATAGAAGGATTGTGCCTTAGACATATTCCTATCAGATGGGATGTAAAGTACAACTCAGACGGGGAAGTGGTCAGTTATTATCCAGATCACAATAGAGAATCGCCAAGCTTTATGGGTACATACAATGGTAGAAGCATCATAGTAGATGTTAGAATGGGAAGATTCTGGAATAGAGCACCTGCACCTGATATCTATGTAGATACTCATAGACCATTTATAGAGGCAGGTAGCCTATCATACTACATATTCTACATGGACTTTGGTAAGGAGATATATGCTATAGATACGAAGCATATATTGAAGAGATTTGATGAGGATAATATAAGAACCATACATACTGAATACTTGAGAGAGAATGGTATGAGATTAAATGATTTAAAAGACTTTGCTTTATATCTGGACAAAGTTAATAGGGGAGTGGTAGATTAATTTCTACTACTCCCCTATTTTTTACTTATTTAAATCATATCGAATAGTCTTTCCATTCTGCACCTTTTTGGTCTATACAACTTCATTGAATGACCTTTTATGTATCCTAAAGCATGACTAAATGATTTAACATTACACTGGAAGTGGTAAGTCACATTTCCACGACTATTCCTATTGTCGTTATGATATAAAGTATTATTCTTGAAATACCAACTATCTCCTGCCGTATCAATCATTCTAGTTATTTCTTTATGTATTGTCATATTCACTATGTTATATTTTCTTAATTGTTTATTACTCATGTTCCTTCCACCTCCAGGTGATTAATTTTTATTTAACTTTTAAATAATTTAGTATAAAACTTACTTTCTACTTGTTAGAGTTACATTCTTTACCTAAACTCTTTACTAGAGTCGCTAGTATTTGGTATGATTTATCATCCATACTGGCATTAATGTATTCGAATAATAAATTAAGTTCGTCCCATTTGAAAATTTTATACATCTCACAACAAATATCATCTCTATTTTGCATAGTATTTATATGAAATTGTGGGATTAATTCATTCTCTGGTGTGCATAAAATATGGACGTAGGTCTCATTACTGGTTTCTCGGCTTCCTATAAAACAATTAAATCTGATACACATCCCTATATTCTGATTTTCCCACAACAATTCCCCAGTATCAAAGCCAATTCTAGTATTATGACTATCTAAGAAATTTCCCATATAATCAAATAATAATTTAGACTTTGGGTTTAGTTTTTCACAAAAATCTTTTAACATGTCGTGAATAGCAACCTTATATTTTCGCTCATACTCCTGTACTTTGAAGTAATCTTCAATGGGTACATCGTTTCCCTTATCATCTACGATAAATAATTCCTTATTTTTAGTTTTAAACTTGACTATTTTCATTTAGCTTCCTCCTGATTATTTAATTAATTTAATGTAAAACCATTCTTTTACTTGCCATATGTACTATTTAATTTTTAACTATGTATAATCCACTACATCCACCCAATCCTCCACCATTTGAAGATATTGTGTTAGATATTCCAGTTGAGTCATATACCCTATATCCCTGTTTATAGTTTCTTGACAGCTCTTTCCCATTGTTTAGCCATAGGTTACTATCAATACCACCTACGAATACAAGTTTATCTTCTATATGACCTTTTAAAAATTTTCTTTGCTACCTTCACTTACTATGTATTTTTTAAATAGTTCCTTAAATATGTATTCTAAAACGTCTACCACAATACTATTTCCCGCTTGCTTATAAAGTTGGGAGTTAGATATGCCTGCTCTTACACATCTCTCAAAGTGTTCATCTTTCATACCCATTAATCTCCAGCATTCTTTAGGAGTAAGTTTTCTGATACGGTAATTTGTAAATGCTTTAGGTTCAATATTTCCACCTTGACAAGTTGGTATTGTAGGTGCTACTCCATCCTCGTCATACACTCTCCTTGCTGACTCATGTATCTTATCCCACTTGCCACCACTTAGATTGTCATATAACACCAAGCCATCTGATTTCTCAAGTAGCATATTGTCTTTTTGTACTGTGGTTATTGTATTACTAATACCATCTGGTCTAGGCTTATACTCTCTCATATTACCTATTTTCTCGTCTACTTCGCCACTTTCATATGCTTTTCTAATTTCTTTTCCATACTCAGTTCTCTCTGCTCGTAATACGGCTGTTTCTACAATCATATTATCTTTTTGTACAGTTGTGATCGTATTAGTGCTATCTTCACCATTTAATTCTAGTTTCTGAACAATACTTCCGTCTTCCTCATATCTACCACGAATTGCCCCACACTCAATTACCCTCTTATCTCCACCTGCCTCAATTGTTCTGATAGTACCACATACGTCACCTTTGAAGAATCTTAGACCTTCATCACATCGTTGTTCACATAC
>JBOFPL010000222.1:0-4075 GCA_051659885.1 Cellulosilyticaceae bacterium | reverse complement strand
CCTGCTATATCTTTAATAGTTGCCACACCAAACCTCCTTAATCTAGTCAAATTCAACTTTTCCTTTTATTCTATTTTATCACACTTTCACAAAAATGTGGGTCTTATTTCTCCAAAGTATTTTTAGTAAAAATATTGATTTATTTTACTAAAAATATATAATTAAAGTATAACATTAGAACAGATAAAAATTATAAACTAAAAAGGAGTTTAACTATGAACCTTGAAACAATGCAAAGTACATTTAAACAAGTATTTAACCATGAACATGAAGCTGCATTTTTTGCACCTGGACGTATTAACCTTATTGGGGAACACATTGACTACAACGGAGGACTTGTATTTCCTTGTCCAATCACACTCGGTACATATGCCTTAGTAAGCAAAAGAGAAGATAGCAAAATATGCGCTTACTCTATGAACTTTAAGCATTTAGGTGTTATTGAATTTGATTTAAATAACCTTGAATATGATAAAGCTCACAACTGGGTGAACTACGTTAAAGGTGTGGCTAAATTCTTAAAAGAAGACTTTACTGGTATCAATCACGGGTTAAACATCGTAGTATTTGGTAACATTCCAAACGGTTCTGGATTATCTTCTTCTGCATCACTTGAAATGCTTGCAGCAGTGATCTTCAAAGATACTTTTGGATTAGAGCTTAATGCTGTAGATGCCGCCCTCCTTGGGAAGAAAGTTGAAAATCTTTATATCGGCGTAAACAGTGGTATTATGGATCAATTTGCGATCTCTCTCGGAAAAAAAGATAGTGCTATTTTACTGAACTGTGACACACTTGACTTCTCTTATTTCTCACTTTCACTCCCAGCACATAGCATCATCATTATGAATACTAATAAACGTCGTGAACTTGCTGATTCAAAGTACAATGAGCGTCGCGGGGAATGTGAAAGCTCACTGGCTAAATTACAAACAGTAATTACTGCAAATAACCTTTGTGAAGTAACTATGGAGCAGCTTGAAGCTCACAAAGACTTACTTACAGAAGTAGAATACAGAAGATCTCGCCACGTCATCACAGAAAACATCCGTGTGAAAGAAGCAACAGCTTGCTTTGAAGCAAATGACTTAGTAGGATTCGGAAAATTACTCAATGGTTCTCATACTTCTCTTCGTGATGACTATGAAGTAACGGGTATCGAACTCGATACATTAGCTGAAACAGCTTGGGCACAAGAGGGTGTACTTGGTGCACGCATGACAGGTGCTGGATTCGGTGGATGCGGTTTAGCAATCGTGGAAAATGAGGAAGTAGATGCTTTCATCGAAAACGTAGGTGACATTTATTTCGAAAAAATTGGATATGAAGCTTCATTCTACATCGCTTCTATCGGTAATGGTCCAACACAATTAAACTAATTTATAAGGGGGATTTAAATATGAAGATTTTAGTAGTTGGTGGAGCAGGTTATATCGGTTCACATGCCGTTAAACAACTCCTTCAAAATAACTATGAAGTAGCTGTAGTAGATAGCTTAGAAACAGGTTATAGAGAAGCAGTACCTCAAGAAGTACCTTTCTATCATGTAGACATTAAAGATCAAGCAGCACTTAGCGAAGTATTTGCTAAAGAAAATGTAGATGGTGTTATCCACTTTGCTGCTAATTCACTTGTAGGTGAATCAATGTTTAAGCCACTTAAATACTACAGCAACAATGTCCATGGTACTCAAGTACTCTTAGAAGTGATGGTCGAAGCAGGTGTTAAAAACATTGTTTTCTCTTCTACTGCTGCTACCTATGGCGACATTAAGACCATGCCTATTACAGAAGAGATGCTAACTAATCCAACCAATACTTATGGTGAAACAAAATTAGCTATCGAAAAAATGCTTAAATGGACAAATAAAGCGCATGACTTAAACTATGTCTGCCTGCGTTACTTCAACGTAGCGGGTGCTGATGTAAGTGGTGCCATTGGTGAAGCTCATAATCCTGAAACTCACCTTATTCCACTTATTCTTCAAGTACCACTTAACCAAAGAGAACACATCACAATCTATGGTACTGATTATGATACAGCAGATGGTACTTGTATCCGTGACTATATTCATGTAACAGATTTAGTAGATGCTCATCTCCTTGCACTTGATTATCTTGTAAAAGGTGGCACAAGTAATATCTTTAACCTCGGTAGCAATAGTGGCTACTCTGTACTTGAAATGGTAGAAGCTGCGCGTAAAGTAACAGGGCATCCAATCCCAGCTGTACTCAGTGACAGACGTGCTGGAGACCCTGCTGTACTTATCGCTTCTTCTATAAAAGCAAAAGAAACCCTTGGTTGGGCACCAAAATATACAAATGTTGAAGAAATTATAGCTAGTGCCTGGAACTGGCATAGTAACCATCCAAACGGATACAAAGGGGAATAATTATGACTAAACTGTATTCACTTATTGATAATCTCATTACAATTAGTATTCAAAATAAATTAATTGAACAGGCTGATACAATTTATATACGAAACCGTATTTTAGCTCTTTTCAAGGAAAATGAGTATGAACTTACATTACCTTTTGAAGGTGATTTATATGAAACCTTAAACGCACTGACTTCACTGGCTGTTGAAAGAGGATTAATCGAAGACACATTAGCAGATAGAGATATTTTCTCTTCAACTATCATGAATGAGTTTCTTGATAAACCATCTATCATTAATCAAACTTTCTTTAGAAAATACGAAACTTCTCCAAAAGAAGCTACTAACTATTTCTACAACTTAAGTCGTCATTCTAACTATGTAAAAGTAGATCGTATTGCTAAAAATAAAGAGTTTACTGTAGACTCTCCATATGGCGATATCAAAATTACTATCAATCTTTCTAAACCAGAGAAAGATCCAAAACAAATTGCACTTGAGAAACTTGCTCCTCCAAATAAATACCCATCTTGTCTACTCTGTGTAGAAAATGAAGGTTATAATGGAACAATTAAATTACCAGACCGTGCAAATCACCGTATGGTTCGTTTAGATCTCAGTAATAAAGCTTGGATGATGCAATACTCTCCATACCTTTACTACAATGAGCACTGTATCGTATTATCTGAAACACATGCACCTATGCAAATTACAAAACAGACATTCTACAACTTACTTGAGTTCACTGGATTATTCCCACACTACTTCATTGGATCTAATGCAGACCTTCCTATAGTTGGTGGATCAATCCTTTCTCATGAGC
Organism: Cellulosilyticaceae bacterium; assembly: GCA_051659885.1. Lineage (GTDB taxonomy): Bacteria > Bacillota > Clostridia > Lachnospirales > Cellulosilyticaceae > JAVVPO01. Next base: position 873 of record JBOFPL010000222.1, on the reverse strand, counting down.
ATTATCAAGGGGGATGCTATACTTTCCCTATTAATGATGCTGAGGATTTATTCAACTTTAGTATTTCAAAATATCCAAGTATCAAAGCTAAAGCAGTTAAATGGCCACTTACTACACTTAGACTAGCTTCTAAAAACATAGAAGATTTAGCTGAGTGTAGCCACATGATTCTAGAGCTTTGGAAAACTTATAATGATGTCACTAACGATATTCTCTCTCATACAGCTGGTACACCTCATAATACGATTACACCTGTGGCTAGACGTAATGGAGATCTTTATGAAATGGATTTAGTCCTTCGTAATAACCGCACAAGTGATGAACATCCTCTAGGAATCTTCCATCCACATGCTGATGTTCACCATATCAAAAAAGAAAATATTGGACTCATTGAAGTTATGGGACTCGCTATCTTACCAGGTAGACTCCTTACTGAATTAGAAGAAATCAAATCTTATATTGTTGATGGTACAACTCATATAGCAGACTACCATCAAACATGGGCTGATGAGCTTAGAGAGACTTACGATGTTTCGACTGATGTAGATCACTTCGTGATTCAAGCACTTGGCAATAAATTTGTAAAAGTTCTTGAAGATGCTGGTGTCTATAAACTTAATGCTAAAGGCATTGCTGGATTCAAAAAGTTTGTAAGTACCTTTTCAACTTTTAAATAAAAACTAAAAAGAGATTGCTTATTTAGTAATCTCTTTTTAGTTTTCTATCACCTTTACCCCTGATTTGGAATACTATGGAATGGATAGGATTATTATAAGGATGATGTGCTATGAAATCAGATTTTAATAAGCTTGCTTTGGCAGCTTCCCTTTTACTAATAAAAAATGCGACTAATCCTAATTCCAACATGCGTAG
>JBOFPL010000221.1:0-20596 GCA_051659885.1 Cellulosilyticaceae bacterium | reverse complement strand
CCTCCTAATATAGGTGGTGTTGTCCAAGGTAATTTTGCCGTAATAACTGGGTGAACCATTCCTGACGCAATTGCTAAATATGCAATAATTGTATTGATAATAGGTGCAATTACAAATGGAATCCCAAATATAGGATTTAATACAATAGGGAATCCAAATATAACTGGCTCACTAATATTAAATGCAGATGGTAAAAGCCCTAACGCTAACATATCTCTTCTACGTTTCCCTGCTATAGCTACCGCAATAAGTAAACCTAAGATTACCCCTGAACCACCTAAATAAACAAATGCATCAAAGAATGGACCTGCTAATACATTAAGTTGATCTAAAGCTGCTCCTTGCTCAATTAGTGCTGCATTTTCTGCTCCTAATTTTGTTAAAAGTGTCTCAGTAAATGGTAATACGATATTTGCACCATGTAATCCCACAAACCAAAGAATATGGACAATAAATGCAATAAATATAGCTGATGGTAAACTATCTGCTACGTTACTTAATGGTATGCCTAGGTAAGTATTGATAAGATCTGTTAAGTATCCATTACCTACTAATCTCACTAAAATACCTATTATTCCAAAAATCACTAATGTAAACATTCCTGGAATAAGTTTTGCAAATGAACGTGATACCGCTGGTGGTACACCATTTGGTAGCTTAATAATTAATTGTTTAACTCTTGATAATCTAACAAATATTTCTGTTGCGACGATACCTACTATAATTGCTGTAAATAAAGACTCTGTCCCTAAATACTTTACTGCTACTAACCCCCATCCACTTACTGCTTCACCTACATCTGGTGTAATAGTTGCTGTCTGTGGTATTAAAATAAAGAAACAAGCTACTGATATCAGTGCTGCTTGTAATCCATCTTCCTCATAGGATTTTGCTAAGTTGTATGCTATACCTGCCACTAAAAATAACCCCATTAAAGCTAATGTTCCAAACCAAACATCATTATTTAGTGTCTTCCATCCTTCACCAAAAATCTTCACCATGAACTGTTGATACGGATCAAATGGAATATTATTGATGAGTACAGCTACAGATCCTACCATAGTAATTGAAATCATTGCAATGAAAGCATCTCTGATTGCAACTAAGTGTCTTTGTGCACCTAATCTAGCTGCATAAGGAACAATATACTTGTCCATAAAGCTCATAAATTTATCCATGGTTTTTCTCCTTCTAGTCTCGCTTAGTACTTTCTAGTAATCGTATTACTTATTTACCTGCTAATTCTAAAGCTCTTTTTAATACTGCTTCTCCATTACATCTACCATAGTCCATCATATTGATAACCTCTACTGGTACATTGTGTGGTTTCGCCATATCTGTTGCTTTTGTCAAAATATATCTTACTTGTGGTCCTAATAATAGTACATCACAGTTTCCAATTTCATTTGCTAAATTTACTTCTGAAATAGCCCAAATCTCAGCTTCTATACCTTGTGCTTTTGCTGCTGCTTCCATTTTTGTTACTAATAAACTTGTAGACATTCCTGCTGAACAAGCTAACATAATTTTTACCATTTTTACGGCCTCCTAAAATGTTTATCATTTGTATATACATTATACTTTGATTGTATATACATTTCAATACTTATTGTGCATTTTTTATTTTTTTATTCTGCTTTTACTTGTAAAGTTAGTGTATATCCATAATGATATGTGTGAGAACACTCAAATTTTTCTCCGGTTGTTAAGGTTCCAACTTGTTGAATGTATAGAATAGGGGCTTCTGACTCTAACTCTAAGTTATCTATAATTTCCTCATTTGCAATCATTGCTTCCACTTGCCTATCGGCTCCTGATATTTTCATTGCGCATTCCTCTTCGATATATTTATAAATAGAATTCAAGCAATGTTCCCTATTCAGATTAGGAAAAAGCTTTACTGGCATATATGTAACCATGTAAGAAACTCTCTCTCCATTAGCTAATCTCACTCTTTTAACTTCCCACACGTTTTCCCCTACCTCTAAATCTAGAGCCTTCGCTATCTTTTCATCTGCTTTTTCTATATTTAATGCTTTTAATAACGTAGAGGCCTCTAATCCTTTACTTTGTAATTCCCTTGTAAAGCTAGTCATCATACTAATATTGTCATAAATCTTATTAGCTAGCACAATGGTCCCTATACCTCTCTGTCTTTTGATATACCCTTCTTTTACTAAATTATTAAATGCACTTCTTACTGTCATTCTTGTTACATCAAATTCTTCACTAAGCTGTGTTTCTGAAGGTAAAAGTTCCCCTGGTTTAATCTTTCCTGTCTCAATTAATTCCTTGAGATACTTTTCAATTTGTTTGTAAATAGGTTCTTTCATTGCTTATACTCCTCTTTATTTAGTATATTATTCATTTCCTAGATTATACTTTTATTGACACTAAATTTATTATATCTATCTGTAACTTTTTATAAATCTACATATTCCTAGAGTTATCTACATTATTTCAGTTTATATTCCTTTAGACATAAATAAAAGCTAGAAGATATGCTCTTCTAGCTTTTATTTATGTCTTTAGTCTCTTAATTTAGCCCCTACATTCATTTCCAATCCATTAAGTACTTTTTTCATTACTTTTTGGATTTCTTCATCTGTAAGTGTACGATCAGCTGCTCTAAATGTTAATTTATACGCTACTGACTTGTGACCTTCTTCGATTTGTTTTCCTTGGTATACATCGAAGAGTTCTACTTTTTCTAGTAATTTACCACTTCTTTGTGTAATTACTTTTTCAATCTCACCTACTAACACTTCTTCTTTTACAAGCATTGCAATATCACGAGATGTTGCTGGGTATTTTGGAAGTGACTTATAAGTTATATCTTTTTCTATACTCTCTAGTAATATACTATAGTCTAATTCTGCCATATAAGTTTTTGCTTCAATCCCATAGTTTTTAGCTACTTGTGGATGAATTTCTCCAAAGAATCCTACTTCTTTACCTCCAATTACCAAGTTTGCACATCTTCCTGGATGCATATATGGTAATGTCGTATTTCTTGTTACTTCTACCTTATTAATATGAAGTGTTTCCATTAAAGATTCAACTAATCCTTTTATTGTAAAGAAGTCTACGTCTTTCCCGTACATTCCGAATGTGAGTTTTTTTACTTCTTTTGGTAATTCATTGTCACCTTGTTTAATGTAAACTTTTCCTACCTCATATAGTGCAGCTGTTTCATTTCTTCTATTGTAGTTTGTACTTAATGAAGAAAGAATACCATTTAATGAAGTTGTTCTCATGATACTAAAATCTTCTCCTAATGGATTAGTGATTGTTAGTACATTACGTAATTCACTATCAGCCGGGATATTAAGTTTATCAAATACTTTTGGACTTTCAAATGTATATGTTAATGCACCATGTACACCATACATACTCATGAATTCACGTACAGTATCCGTTGTAAGCTGTTCAAAGTTTTTCTTTCCTACTGTTGGCTCTCCACGCTCTAATGTAACAGGTACTTTATCATATCCATACATTCTAGCTACTTCCTCTGCTAAATCAGCCATCATCGTCACATCTGGTCTAAATGTAGGAACTGTCACTGTTTTTGCTTCTATGTTTACTACAAACTCTAAACTAGTGAAGTATCCTATCATTTCTTCTTCTGAAATATCTGTTCCTAAGAATTTGTTAATCCAACATACATCATACGGAATACTAATGGATTCTCTCTTATTTGGATACACATCAATCACACCACTTACTACTTGTCCTGCTTCACATAAGTTAATAAGCTGAGCAGCACGCTCTAATGCTAATGTAATATTGTTTGGATCTAATCCTTTTACATATTTTTTAGATGAGTCACTGCTAATACCAAGTTTTTTAGATGTTTGACGCACATTGTACCCATTAAAGTTTGCACATTCAAAAAGAATAGTTGTTGTTTCTTCTGTTACTTTTGAATTTTCTCCACCCATTACACCTGCAATAGCTACTGGTTTTTCGCTATCAGCTATCACTAGCATTGTTTCATCTAATTCTACTTCATCCCCTAAAAGGGTTACCATTTTTTCTCCTGCATTTGCAGTTCTTACAATAATTTGGTGATTAGCTAATTTATCATAATCAAATGCATGCATTGGTTGACCAAATTCAAGTAACATATAGTTTGTAATGTCTACGATATTATTGATTGGTCTAAGTCCTGCAGATGTTAGTCTATCTTGAAGCCATTTTGGAGATGGACCTACTTTTACATCTTTGATAATTCTAGATGCATATCTTGGACAAAGATCACTATTTTGAATTTCTACTTTTGCAAAGTCTGCTGCATTGCCAGCTACTTCTTCCACTTTAATTTCTGGGAATTTAAATGGTTTTTTGAATGTAGCAGCTGCTTCTCTAGCAATACCTAGAATACTAAAACAATCTGGTCTATTAGATGTAATTTCATATTCTACAACTTGCTCATTAAGCCCGAAATAATCCTTTATACAAGCTCCAAGTTCCATTGGTGTATGGAAGATATAAACACCATCTTCTGGTGCATCTTCAATTTGATCATGTGTAAATCCAAGTTCTTCTACTGAACAGAACATTCCTTGTGATTCCACTCCTCGAAGCTTACCTGTTTTGATTTTAAGACCACCTGCAAGTGTTGCTCCATCAAGTGATACGGGTACAACATCTCCTAAATTAACATTTGCTGCAGCTGTTACGATTTGAAGAGGCGTTTCTCCTCCAATATCTACTTTCATGATACGAAGTTTGTCTGCATCTGGATGCTTTTCTACTTCAATAATCTTTCCTGCTACTACTTTAGTAATTTCTTTTCCAAGTTCTTCTACTGCTTCTACTTTAGAACCTGACATTGTCATTGCATCTATATAAGTATTTAAATCTACATCAATATCTACATATTGTTTAAGCCAAGACATAGGTACATTCATTTGACTTTCTCCTTTCTATTTTCCCTTAAAATTGTGATAAGAAACGCACATCATTTTCATAGAATAATCTAAGGTCATTAATATTGTATTTAAGCATTGTTAAACGCTCAAGTCCCATACCAAATGCAAACCCTTGATATTCTTTTGGATCAATTCCAGCCATCTCTAAAACTTTTGGATGCACCATACCACAACCAAGTACTTCTATCCATCCACTTCCTTTACATACACTACATCCATCTCCGCCACACATTACACAAGTTACATCAACTTCAGCACTTGGCTCTGTGAATGGGAAGTAATGAGGACGGAATTTAACTTGTACTTTATCTCCAAAAAGTGATTTTGCAAATTCAGCTAATGCCCCTTTTAAATCTCCAAATGTAATATCTTTATCAATTACAAGTCCTTCAATCTGGTGGAATACTGGTGAGTGTGTAGCATCTACCTCATCTGAACGATAAACTCTACCAGGAGCAACCATACGAATCGGTGGTTTTTGTGCTTCCATTGTGTGTACTTGTACTGGTGATGTTGCCGTACGAAGCACTAAGTCTGGTGAGAAATAGAATGTATCTTGTTCATCACGTGCTGGATGCTCTTCACCTAGATTAAGTGCATCAAAGTTGTAGTATCCTGTTTCCACTTCTCTACCATCTACGATTTCATATCCCATGCCGAGGAAGATTCTTTGAATCTCTTCTAACGTTTGTGTTAGAGGATGTACATTTCCGCGGTTAAGTTTTTTACCTGGCATTGTTACATCAATAACTTCCTCTTGTAATTTTTTGTTTTCTTCTTCTTGTTCAAGTGTAGCTTTGCGGCTCGCTATTGACGCTTCAAGACTATCTCTTACCTCATTAGCAATTTGACCTACTACCGGTCTCTCCTCACTACTTAAATCTTTCATTCCACGAAGAACTGCTGTTAATTCACCTTTTTTACCAAGATAATTAACTCTTAGGTCTTCAAGTACTTTTAAATCATTTGCATTTGCAATTGCATCTAATGCAACTTGTTTAATTTGCTCTAATTTTTCTCTCACTTTAAAAGCTCCTTTCTGAAGTAGATATTTCTATAGAATGGCAACAAAAAAGCTCCATCCCTCCTAAAAAGGGACGAAGCTATATCTCCGCGGTACCACCCAAATTTTTATACTCAGTATAAACTCTTTCATAGCTATAACGCACAACCGGTATCCCCTACTCCTATTTCAAGAATACAGCTCTGATGTGAAATTCATTATCTCCTATTGCCTAAAAGTGCTTTCAGCCAATGACACTTTCTCTCTATAAGGATATGGATATAACTACTTTGCATCTTCCTTGCCATTTTTTTATTATGCTTATATTGTACTATACATTATACTGTTGTCAAGTCAAATTCATTGCTACTTTAACCTAACTGACCTTCTTTCAATTGATGAAAGTATGCTATCTTAAGATCAATTTGTTCTTTTTGATCTAATGTTAACTCCTTGTCGATATATTTATACAATACTTCTTCCTTTTGCATACTTTTTCTTAAGCATTTACCATACGTAACAGCATTATTAATCACATCAAAAATAGCAATAAACTTTCCTTCTTCATAGTTATGCTGTGCTTGCTTTAATTGATTAAAATAAGCCTCTCCTATCCCATGTAACTGTAGTATCTCTTCAATATGAGGTCTGATATTTTGACCTAAATATTTTTTCATTTCTTCAAATAAAATTTCTTCTTGCTTGATATACTGGTAATTGATTACATACTGATCAATAAACTCAATACAATTGTTTACCTCAGATATGTTAAGTTTCCTTCTTTCATGTGCCTCCATACTGATTTCATCTAACTTATCTATCATTTTTAATATATATTTATTTTCTCTTTTCATCACTTCAATACACTTCATACTATCCCTCTTATCTCTTAGTTATATGTAAAGTATTGCCATTCTTTTTATATTTTACACACAGTATAAAAATATGTTAATTTTTAAAAGTCTTTGTCATATTGCCACAACTGCGCTTTTCATGTATCATTGATAATGTTATTGATTATATATTTTTAGGAGGACTTCTAATGCTTATTAAAGGCAATTGTATTGTTGGTCAATCTGGTGGACCAACTGTAGCGATCAACGCATCTTTAAGTGGAGTAATCAAAGGTGCAATTAACTCTGGTGCTTATGATAATGTTTATGGTATGGTAAATGGAATCGAAGGTCTACTTCAAGGTAAATACTTAAACTTATCTGAAATGTTTAATTCTGAAGAAGCTATTACTAAGCTTTCTACAACTCCTGCTATGTTTTTAGGCTCATGCCGTTTTAAATTACCACATCATGATGTTTCTAAAGAAATTTATGAAACTCTATTTAAATTTTTCCAAGAAAATAATATAAAAACTATTTTTTACATAGGTGGTAATGACTCAATGGATACCGTTTTGAAATTATCTACTTATGCAAAAGAAAATAATTTTGATATCAATGTTATCGGTGTTCCAAAAACTATCGATAATGATCTTCCTGTGACAGACCATACCCCTGGTTTTGGTAGTGCTGCGAAATTTGTAGCAACTTCTCTTCTTGAGATTGCTCATGATACTTATATTTATAACATCCCATCTATAACAATTGTAGAAATTATGGGTCGTAATGCTGGATGGCTTACAGCTGCTTCTACACTCGCTAGAACAAGCTATTCTCCATGTCCAGATCTTATTTATCTTCCGGAAGTCCCATTCTGTATGAATCAATTTGTAGAGGATGTAAAAGCTATTCAAAAGCAACGTAAAAATGTTATCATCGCTGTTTCCGAAGGCATCAAAGATAAAGATGGAAACTATATCTCTGCAACTTCTTCTGCTGTAGACGCCTTTGGTCATAAACAACTTTGTGGCGCTGGTAAAACATTAGAGAATCATTTAAAATCTACACTCGGCTGTAAGGTTCGTTCAGTAGAGTTAAATGTTGTTCAAAGAGCTGCAGGCCATATTGCTTCAAAAACAGATATTGATGAAGCAATGCTAATTGGGGAAGCTGCTGTTAAGGTTGCCCTTAGTGGTGAAACTGCAAAAATGATGTGCTATAAACGTACAAGCTCTATACCCTATACTATGGAAGTTTTTGCTTATAACATTGAAGAGATTGCAAATAAAGAAAAAACTATTCCTCTTGAATGGATTAATGAAGCACATAATAATGTAACTGAAGATTTAATCACTTATATGCGACCACTTATTGAAGGCGAAGTAGCTTTAGGCTATATAAATGGTTTACCAAATTATTGTGACATTTCCCATTTACTTGGTGATAATAACTAAAGAAAAAATCTCCTCTTTTTTATAATTTGAGGAGATTTTTTTCTTTAGTTTAATTTTAATTAGATTGACTTTTTTTAAAAAAAGGCATAGTATGATAGTAATTATTTAGATAGTTATCTAAATATCTAATTATCTTTCACCTACAATCTCTTTATAGGTCTGCTTTGCATATTTTTTAAAAGGAAGTGTTTATATGAATCATGTTTTTAAGGCTCTATCTGACCCTACTAGAAGACAGATTTTAGAATTGCTTAAGCATCAAGATATGAGTGCTGGCGATATTGCTAATCATTTTGATATGGCAAAGCCCTCTATCAGTCATCATCTTAATGCGCTTAAACAAGCTCATCTAGTCTTATCAGAAAAGCAAGGGCAAAATATTATTTATTCCATCAACATTACAGCTTTTCAAGATGCTTTATCATTCTTTTTTAGTATCATTGGTAAGGAGGCCAATCACCATGAAGAAATTTAATCCTTGGATTTCATCCGCTTTTCTATTATCTATCCTTTCTATTTTAGTAACACTTGTACTTTATACTAAACTTCCCTCAGAAATTCCTATTCATTTTAATGCCTCTGGAGAAGTCGATAATTGGGGGCCAAAATCTTTTGCTTTATTTACAGCCTCACTCCCAATCCTTCTAGGCTTTTTTACATTGATCATTCCTAAGATAGATCCTAAACGTTCTTCATTTTCTAAGCATGCCAAAGCTTATAATATTTTTATTTTCTTCATTGTTCTATTTATGCTAGGCATTCATTGGGCTACTTTCTTATTTTCACTAGGCTACAATATTTCTGTTGATAAAGTTGTTATGGTCTTTGTAGGTATATTATTTATTATAATGGGTAATTATATGCCTCAGATTAGACATAACTATACTTTTGGTGTCAAAACACCTTGGGCCCTTCATGATGAAAATAATTGGCGTGCTACTCAGCGTTTTGGTGGATATATGTTTATTATAATGGGAATTACAAGTTTTCTTCATTTATTTATTCCAAGCGAAACTTCAGCTTATCTATTCTTAGTTGTTGTTCTTGGTGGAGTCATAGCTTGTTACTTCTATTCTTATCTCTATTTTAAAAAGCATACTCCATCAAAATAGATTCTCACTCATTTAATCATGCTGGTTACTATTTATTCATATATTAATACAAACTATTTATTTAACAACCTATAGGAGGTAGTACTATGAAAATTGTTAACGTGGATTATATTCCAGGTAGAGAGTTAGAATTACTCGGTCTAGTAAAAGGTTCTACTATTCAATCTAAACATCTTGGCAACGATATTATGAGTGGACTAAAAACTTTAGTCGGTGGTGAACTTACTGCTTATAGCCAAATGCTTGATGAAGCAAGGGAAATCGCCACCAAACGTATGATTGAAGATGCTAAAAAACTAGGGGCCGATGCAATTATCAATGTGCGTTTTACTTCTAGCTCTATCATCTCTGGCGCTTCTGAAATCCTCGTATATGGTACAGCAGTGAAATTTGAGTTAGATGATGCCACCCAATTTTAGCTTACTCTAAAGAAAAGAGATAAGTTTAGTCTTTACTAAACTTATCTCTTTTCTTTAATTTAACTTAATTACTTTATAGCGTTAAAACATCGAGTTGACACCTAAGTTTTTATCATTGTACAATAAATCAATAACTTTTATATAACTTTTAAACTATTTTAAATTAAATTGCCGTTTTGTGTATATAATTTAATAGACTTATTATCTAAAGGAGGTTTTAGTATGATTATTGTTATGAAGTATAATGCCACTCCTACAGATGTCCAATCTGTAGCAAGTGAAATAGAAAAAGCAGGGTTAACTACTCACATTTCTCAAGGCTCTCAAGTTACTATTATTGGTGTTGTAGGTGATAAATCTCGCCTAAGTAGTGATTGTCTTTGTTCTTTATCTGGTGTTGAAAAAATTGTTCCTGTTACAGAATCTTATAAACTTGCTAATCTTAAGTTTCATCCAGCTCCTTCAGAAATCAAAATTGGTAATTCTACCATTGGTGGCAAACAACTTATTGTCATGGCTGGTCCCTGTGCTATAGAGAGTCGTGAGCAACTTTTGGACTCTGCTGAAGCTGTAAAGAACGGTGGTGCAACTATTTTACGTGGGGGAGCTTATAAACCTCGTACTTCTCCATATGCTTTCCAAGGGCTTGAAGAAGAAGGTCTTAAATATATGAAAGAAGCTAGAGAAACGACTGGTTTATCTATTGTTTGTGAAGTAACCAGCATTAGTGCTGTTGAAACCGCTTGCCAATATGTTGATATCCTTCAAATTGGAGCTCGTAATATGCAAAATTTTGAGCTTCTTAAAGCAGTAGGTAAGACTAATCTTCCAATCTTACTTAAACGTGGTCTTTCTGCTACTATTGACGAATGGCTTAATGCTGCAGAATATATTATGAGTGAGGGTAACCCTAATGTCATTCTCTGTGAAAGAGGCATTCGTACATTTGAAACAGCTACACGTAATACCTTAGATATTAGTGCTATTCCTGTTATTAAATCAAAAAGTCACCTACCTATTATTGTAGATCCTAGCCATGCCTCTGGAAAAAGAGATTATATTGCAAGTCTCTCTAAAGCTGCCATTGCTGCTGGTGCAGATGGGCTCATGATAGAAGTTCATCCTAATCCAAAACTTGCTCTTTCAGATGGTCCTCAATCTCTTGATCCTCTAGATTTTAAAAACCTCATGGAAGAACTTAAACCGATTGCTTTAGCATCAGGTCGCACACTCTGATGCATATTGGTATTATAGGACTTGGCCTTATAGGGGGATCTATTGCCAAGACTTTAAAGAAAGTTCATTCACAAAATAGTTATATTGTGGGCTATGATACAAATACTTTATTCGTTGAATCTGCTCTAGAAGAAGGTATTATTGATCAAGCTACCTCTGAAATTGGGTTTGATTTTGCTAAGTGTAATGTTATTTTTATTTGTACACCCATATCTCATACCTCTACAATCATTTCAAAGCTTATACCTTATATTTCTAATGACTGTATTCTTACGGATATTTGTAGTACTAAATATGAATTAATTACAGAAATTAATCAGCTTATTCAATCCAGTGGCCGTACACTCTATTTTGTAGGCGGGCATCCTATGTCTGGCTCTGAGAAATCTGGTTATTTTGCATCTACTGATTATCTCTTTGAGAATGCATATTATATCCTTACTCCAATGGCAGATACGCCTGACTTTATTGTCTTCATCCTTCAAAAGCTCATTGAGCGATTAGGCGCTCTACCTCTAGTTCTGACACCTTCTTATCATGATTTTGCTACGGCTACGGTTAGTCATCTACCTCATGTTATTGCCAGTGCCTTAGTCCATCTTGTTAAGAACAATGATGGTGAAAACCATTATCTTCACACCCTATCAGCTGGAGGTTTTAAGGATATTACACGTATTGCCTCTTCAAATCCTCTTATCTGGCACAATATATGTACCAGTAATAAAGAGCAAATTCAAAAAGTTTTTAAAAGATACGTTGATATTTTAAATCAATTTTATAGTGATCTAGAAAGTAATAATGATGAAGGTATCTATAATTTCTTTGATCTAGCTCGTTCTTATCGTAACACCTTCAACGAAGGTGTTAACAGCGAATGGGTTAAAAACTACACTATCTATGTAGATGCAAAAGACGAACCTGGTATTATTGCTTCTATCGCGACACTGCTCAGCTCACATGCCATTAACATTAAAGATATTGGTATTATGAACCATAGGGAATTTGCCTGTGGGGTACTTCGCATAGCTTTAGCTAGTAAATCCTCTATGTTGGAGGCTCATCAAATTCTTTCTAGACATAACTACACTATTTATTACTAAAATTTAATTCAAAGGAGATAGATTATGATTATAAATAAAGTAAACGGGTTACAAGGCACACTTGCCATCCCTGGAGATAAATCTATCTCTCATAGAAGTATTATGTTTGGTAGTCTTGCATCTGGTAAGACTACTATCTTTAATTTTCTTATGGGAGATGACTGCCTTTCAACCATTAGCTGTTTTAGAGCATTAGGCATTGAAATTAATATTGACCAAAATAAAATAGAAGTTTATGGCAAAGGTCTGCACGGACTTACTGCTCCCTCTAGTATTCTAGACTGCGGAAATAGTGGCACTACTACTCGATTAATTTCTGGTATTTTATCTGGACAAGATTTTAGTTCTACACTTACAGGTGATGCTTCTATCCAAAAACGTCCTATGAATCGTATTATCCAACCACTCTCTCTTATGGGAGCTAATATAAAAGGTAAAGATGAAAATTTTTGTCCTCTAAGTATTAATCCATCATCTCTTAGTGGTATTACATATCACTCCCCTGTAGCTAGCGCACAAGTAAAATCCGCTATCCTTCTAGCTGGTCTTTATGCCAATAGTCCTACAACGGTTTATGAGCCACACCTTTCTAGAGACCATACCGAGAGAATGCTTGCTTCCTTCGGTGCTCATCTAGAGCGTCATGAAAACAATGTAACCATTTATCCAAATCCTAACTTACAAGCCCAAGAAGTTATTGTCCCTGGTGATATATCTTCTGCAGCCTTTTTCATGGTAGCTGCACTTATTACCCCTAACTCTTGTCTATCTCTCATTAATGTAGGTATTAACCCTTCTAGAAGAGGAATTTTAGATGTACTTATAGCTATGGGTGGTGACATTACACTCTTCAATGAACGCGAAGTGTGTGGTGAACCTGTATGTGATTTAACGATTAAAACCTCTAAACTACAAGGTACAACTATAGAAGGTGCTATTATCCCTACACTTATTGATGAAATTCCTATTCTATCTGTATGTGCTTGTTTTGCAGAAGGTAAAACAGTTATCAAAGATGCTAGTGAGCTCAAAGTAAAAGAAACAAATCGTATTGATGCTGTAGCTACTGAACTAAGTAAAATGGGAGCGCATATTACTCCAACCGAAGATGGATTAATTATAGAAGGTGGCTATCCTCTGCATGGTGCTATAACTGACTCCTACCATGATCATCGTATGGCTATGTCTCTAAGTATTGCTGGTATAAATGCTAATAGTCCTACCACCATTAATAATAGTCAATGTATAAGTATTTCTTATCCTAACTTTTTCGAACATCTATCGCTGATTAGTCAGTAAGTTGATAATTTTTCCAAAATATGGTATTATCTTTGTAGGAGGTGACACATGAAAAACAAATTTATTTTAATATTTTTTCTTGTTTTTCTTATAACTAACTCAATTTTAGGATTATCTACTCCATCTATTACACTCAATGGGCTACATTATGAGAGTAAATATCCTATTATCGTCAAAGATAATACCCCTTTTATTGCCATTGAGACTTTAGGTGATTTAACCACTAGTCCTATAGAGACAAATAATACCTATACCATTAGCCTAAATGGTAAACTCATCAAACTTTCTCCTTTACAGCCTCAAATTACAATAGGCGCAAAAAAAGAAACGCTTCCTGCTTCTCCTTTTTGGAGTCAGGGTACACTCTATATCCCTATCACCTTGCTAGATTACATCAACTACCCATATACTTGGGAAAACGGTACCTTATCACTGCTTAGTCCTATTCCTTATTCACAAAATACCGATTCCCCTACTGATCATATTTTTTTAGAAAGCATTCCTAATTTAGTCAAATATCCTAATTATATTAATACTATGGCTTCTCAAGATTTTATGTCCCAATCACTTACTCAAACTCTAGAAAGCCATTCTTACTTAGCATTTATGGATACCACTTATAAACAGGAAGTGTATAAACGCTTAAAAAACAAGCTACTCACTTCTCCTTATAATAATATGGAAATTGCTTTACGTACACTTAACATGGGCAGTGAGTATCCTACTTTATCCCCCTATACTATTAAACCTTTTTCGATTAGTTTATTAGATACATCTCTTAGCTTTAATATAGAGGGGCAATCCTTGGGCTATGATAATATCTGGTCTACTTTTCTTCCTTCTCAATCTTTAACTAAGCTAGATTTAGATAAAACTATTGATACAACTATTATGCGAGTCCTTTATCAATATTACCGAGATTCTAATAATCTTAAAGATGATACTTTTTTCTCTCCTCTCTATATGCTTACTAATAATCGTACCAATACATTTAATCAAAAAGTTTATACTTCTATACGCACTACCCAAGATATAGTTTCTACTCCACTCACTCATGAGTATACTGTTTCTATTCATCGTGTGCATACTACGGGAAAACTCACCTATGTAATAGATATCCTATTAAATGAGTAAAAGGGATGCAGCCTACTAGGCTGCATCCCTTTTTATTCTCATAGTTTATAAAACTTACTTCTTTTATATTATCTCATTTATTCATCCATCAACATTTTATTTACATTTTTAACAATCTCTTCTCTATCTGTCACTACATCATAAAATCCTTTACTACAATAAAGTCTCTGGATATCAATTGTACGCATATCACTCAATTGTAATCTTGTAAGCATCCCATTTTTAAATCCTTTTACCTCTATATCTAATTGAAACTCTGGATCTGGTGGTAAGGAGTCTTCTTTTACTGATGTAGTTGGTATAATCACAAATTTACTTTTAAAATACTTAAATACATAGCACCAATGTCCACCATAAAGTTCCTTTGGAAAACCTCTTGTTAGGTTAAAATAAGCTATCTGGTGTACTTTAGGTATCTTTTTAGGTCTATAAAAAGTTGTTGATGGGTCTCCTGTTTGCTTTGGTGTAAGATGATCATAAAAATAGGATAGCTGCCCTACATGATATTCTAGGTCTGTTACAAATCCCTCAACATCTGTATAATTTTTTAAATCTTTTAATGTATTAGAAATATCATTCATACGATGTTCAATATCCATTATTATCCCCCTTCTAGTTTTATTGTCCCCGTTTGTTATATAATTACATAATTTGGATACCTAGTTATTTTATCATGTTTTTCACCATTATAAAAGAATTTTTTATACTTTTGTAAAAATTTTACTATTATTCTTATATGTCTTATAGCATATTTTATACTCCTTCTTCTGCTCACAAAAAAAGTACCCCTTGCCCTTTGAGGTACTTTGTAAATTTTGTATAATTAATGTTTAAAGTGTCTCATTCCAGTAAAAATCATAGCAATATTATGTTCATTACATGCTTTAATTGAATCTGCATCTCTTACAGAACCACCTGGTTGAATAATAGCTGTTACCCCAGCCTCTGCTGCAGCCTTTACACAATCATCAAATGGAAAGAAGGCATCTGATGCTAATACGCTTCCTTTTACTTCTTCCTCTCCAAGAAATTCCACGCCATGTTCAATAGCTTGTTTAGTTGCCCATATACGATTGGTTTGACCACCACCTAAGCCTATAGACATCCCTTCTTTAGCTAATGCAATACCATTAGATTTAACATGTTTAACTATCTTCCATGCCATCATTAAATCTTCTATTTCCTTCTCAGTAGGTTTTCTATCTGTAACAACTTGTAATTCTTCTTCTTGTAGTAATAAAGTATCTTTTTGCTGTACAATTAATCCTCCACCTACTTTTTTCATATCATACGCTTTTGTATCTACGTATTCTATATTTTCTAATTGAAGCACTCTTAAATTCTTTTTAGTTCTTAATACTTCTAAAGCTTCCTCATCATATGCTGGTGCTATAACTATTTCTAAGAAAATTTTCACCATCTCTTCTGCTGCTGCTTTATTTACTTTTCTATTAGCTACCACAATTCCACCAAATATAGAAACTGGATCTGCCTTATAAGCTTTTAAATAAGCTTCATAAATATCTTCTCCCACGCCTACACCACATGGGTTAGCATGTTTTACCGCTACCACTGCTGGCTCTTTAAATTCTTTTAATAACTCTAATGCACCATTTGCATCATTAATATTATTATAAGATAACTCTTTACCATTCAACTGCACTGCATCTGCAAGAGTTCCTTTTGTTTTACCTACTTCTCTATAAAAAGCCGCTTGTTGATGTGGATTTTCTCCATATCTCATATCCTGAACTTTTTCAAAAGTCATCGTAAATTTATCCGGTAAAGTATAATCTCCTCTTTGTTCTCTAAGGTATCTAGCAATCATTGCATCATAGTTTGCAGTATGTTCAAATACTTTGCTTGCTAAATAAAACTTCGTTGCTCTACAAACTTCCTGATTATTTTTTAATTCTTCTAATACTACTTTATAATCTATCGGGTCTACCACTACTACTACATCCTGATTATTTTTTGCAGCTGAGCGTAGCATTGTTGGTCCACCTATATCTATGTTCTCTATAGCTTCTTCTAATGTTACACCTTCTTTAAGAATAGTTTCTTTAAAAGGATAAAGGTTCACTACTACGATATCAATATTTTGTAATCCAAGCTCTTTCATCTGCTTTTGATGCTCTTCATTTGCTCTAATGTTTAACACTCCTGCATGAATCGCTGGATGTAATGTTTTTACTCTTCCATCTAAACACTCTGGAAAATCAGTTACCTCTGATATCCCTATTACATTTAATCCCTCATTTTTAAGTACATTGTATGTTCCTCCAGTAGAAATAATCTCTACACCTAATGCAACTAATTCCTTAGCTAAATCTACAATTCCTGTTTTGTCTGATACACTTATTAATGCTCTCATCTTATCTCCTCCAATAATTATTTTATATAAAAAAACGACCGCCTAGACATTCTTAACTTAATACTTAAGAAATGCCCAGGCGGTCGGCTGTGTCAAACTATACTCCCTGTGGTTCCCCACTTATCCGCCAGTCATATAGTTAGTTGATTGATTTATTTTTTATTTCTATATCCTACAAGGTATATAATAATTGCTCCTATAATTGTTGCTATTGCTGCATAGATAAAGAAACTTGCAAATAGGTATTTCTCCATAAATAGTAATGCTACTACTACAATCATAAAGTTAAGTTTCTTGAAGTTTGCAGTAAGCGCATTAATAAGCACATAAGAAACAACCCCAAATACAATACCTTCTGAAATACTATAAGTAAATGCCATACCTGCAATTGTTAAAAATGCTGGGATGCCTTCTCCTGCTTCATCAAAGTTAATTTTAGTTACTGATCCCATCATATAGAACCCAACTACTATTAACGCTGGTGCTGTAGCGAATGCTGGAATTGCTAAGAAGATTGGTGACAAGAATAATGCTATTGCAAATAATACTGCTACTGTTACTGCTGTAAGACCTGTTCTACCACCTTCTGATACACCTGATGCACTTTCTACATAAGTTGTAGTTGTTGATGTACCTAGGCAAGCTCCTACTGTAGTTGCTACAGCATCTGCAAGAAGCGCTCCTTTTACACGTGGTAATTTTCCATCTTTATCTAACATGTTTGCTTTTGCTGAAACACCGATAAGTGTTCCTAATGTATCAAATAAGTCTACGAATAAGAATGCAAATACAATTGTAAAGAATTCTCCTGTAAATAACATACTAAAATCAAATTTGAATAAAATAGGCGAAATACTTGGTACTGAAAGCCCACCTGAGAAATCCGGAATAACTGAGAAGAATGCTGGATAACTTGCGATATCTCCTGTTGGAATAAACGGTACATAAACTCCTGTTAATTCACAAATTACTGCTAATAAATAGGTAACTAAAATCCCCCAAAGTACTGATCCTTTTACATTCTTTGTAATAAGGATTCCTGTAATAATAACGCCTAATACAGTAAGAACAACTGTAATTCCTACATTATTAAAGTTATATAAAGCTTCTGTTCCTACTGGATTCGGGAAAAGCATATTATACTTCCCTAATTCAAACATAGTTACTTTTGTAGCTCCATCAGTGATAACGATATTTGATCCTTGGAATCCAATAAAGGCAATAAATAATCCAATCCCTGCTCCAACTGCATGCTTAAGGTTAGTTGGAATACATTCGAAGATTGCTTCACGTACATTGAATAAAGACATAATTAAGAAGATAATACCTTCTACAAATACTGCTGCAAGTGCTACTTCCCAGCTTACTCCCATACCTAAAACTACTGAGAATGCAAAGAATGCATTAAGTCCCATACCTGGTGCAAGTGCAAATGGATAATTGGCAAAGAACGCCATGCATAGTGTGCCCACTACTGCTGCTAACGCTGTAGCTGTAAATAGTGCACCTCTATCCATACCTGTTGCTGATAATATGTTTGGGTTAACTGCTAATATGTATGCCATAGTCATAAAAGTTGTGATACCGGCTATGACTTCTGTTTTTACTGTTGTATTGTTTTCTTTGAGTTTAAAAAACTCCATAAGAATCCCCTTTCTTGTATTAAAGATTTAATATTTATTATAGTTAAATAATAACTTAGAATAATCATTTGGTCAATAGTTTTTCCGAACTTTTTTATATTTATAATATTTATAGTTCACTATATTCTCGAATTATATGTCTTTACTTCTTTTTTGATGCCTACTTTTTACGTAACTTACATGTTTTTACAATTACTTGTCCGAACGTTAATCTTACAACTGTTATTTTATGAATAAATAAAAAAAGTTCTTACTTGTATTAAGTAAGAACTTTATTAGATCTAATTATTGGCAGGGCGGTCTTCCTGCATACCTTTGACTACTTGCATAGCGTGTCGGGCACCTTTCCGATCCTCAATAATTAGTGTTATGTCATCTATCCTATTATAACAATTTCAAGAGATATTTCAACTAATATCTTAAGGTTTTTACTAAATTCTTATATTTACCTTTTTTATAGGCATTCTGTTGTTCTAATTTGATAGCTTCTAATCTTCCATATGTTAGCCTTTTATCTATTCTTGTTTCTTCTATAATATACATACTAGAAATAAATAGATTATAATTCTCATCAAATTTAAGTGCAAGTAAAATATTATCCTTGTATTTCTTAATTAATTCTATTCTCTGTGGTTTTTGAGAACTTATGCCAATATAATCTGGATCCTGTATTATTTCTGGTATTTTACTAAAGTACATTTTAAAAGCGTGGGGGTGTTTTTTTTTAATATGCCTTACTGCTCCAGGATAAATAATAATCTGTGTATTCTCAATCTGTAATTTTAATCTATCTAGTATTTCATCTCTTAGTATCCCTACAGGTTGAGCGCTGAGTTTATTTTCTTCAATAATATTATTTCTGCCCATATGGTCATCCCCCATCTTACTGAGTTCATAGACTACTTATATCTTTAGTATATTGTTCACTTCTCTATTATTATACGATTCTTCACTAAGAATGTTACTTATTTTTATTTTTTAGTTTCTGCATATAATTGTCTACTCGTCCATATATATGTATTAGGACATCTTATTATAAAAAAGGAGGAAACCCATGTCTAGTCCTAAATTCGTGGTCCTAAAACTTAGAGACCTCAAACTCCCAGGTATTATGCTATTAATTGCAATAGCAGCTTTCGCCTTCTTCATGATGAGCGGTAAAGGTGATGCAACTGCAGAAACTTTTGCTCCAGCTGATAGCTATGAAGATGGTACTTACATCGCCAGCATTTCACTTTCCGATGCTGAGATGGACTTAATCGTTAACGTTAAAGATCATATGATTCAATCTATCAGTCTTGATGGTTTTGACGAAAACGAAAAAGTTATTTACGAAGACCTTAATTATAGTATCTCTTTCGTAAATGACTATGTTACTTCTACTCAATCATTAGAGCTTCCAGAAACCAATAATATTACCTATTCAACAAGTTTATTAATGGATGCTGTAAGAGTAGCACTCTCTGATGATTCAGATGCAACAGTTACAAGTACATATCAAGCTCCACTTTTAGAAAACTTATCTGCTGATCAAAATATCGTCACTGATCCTCAAGCTGAATTAGCTGAGGAAGATATGATGAATGAAGAGGCTGCTGAAGCATCTTCTAGTGAGGTAGAAGTTGAGGATGCTACTGAAGAAGTTACCGAAGAGGTAACTGAGGAAGTAGTTCCTGAAGATTAAGAAATACATATTTGAGAGGCTGCGGGAAACCGTAGCCTCTTTATTTATATTTAGAACAATTCTACGAAGGAGGGGGGTGCGTTTGAATACACCTTACAGCATGGGAAGAAATTCTAACCCACGCCTTCAGAGGTATTCAAACGTACACTACCTTCTTCCTTTTATAAAGCCATAGCCCTAGAAGAGGGAGTGTAGGAACAATAGAGCTTTGGAGTATTTGATAAAGTCTTGAAGTGAACCCAATTTGTGGAACTTAATAAAAGACCTAAGCTACCTTTTTCCTATACTGAATAGGAGAAAGGTAGTTTAATTTTGCTTGAATACGTTCATAATTATAGTATTGAATATATTCTAATACTAAGTTGATG